>NZ_JBVHOQ010000030.1:0-115771 GCF_055568375.1 Streptomyces sp. NPDC026062 | reverse complement strand
ACATCCACCCACCCCAAACACAACGTCGGCCTGACCCACCAACGAGATGGATCAGGCCGACGTCACGACGAAGAGGCATTGGCCAACAGTGTCCGCGTCACGCGGGCCGGCCCCTTCGGCGTGTGCACCGCCCCGCTACGGGCAGGTCTTGCCGTCCGCCGGCACCTTCCCGTCCAGGAAGTAGCCGTTCACCGTCGACGTCACACAGCTGCTCACGCCGTAGGCGCCGTGCCCCTCGCCCTTGTTGGTGAGCAGGATGCCGACGCCCTTGCCCAGCTCGTCCGCCATCTTGCGCGCGCCCTCGTACGGCGTCGCCGGGTCGCCCGTGGTCCCCACGACCAGGATCGGACCGGCGCCCGGAGCGCTTGCCTCCGGGGTGTCGTGCTCGCCCGCCACCGGCCAGTCGGAGCACCAGCCCGCGGTGTCCCAGGCCAGGAACGGGCCGAAGACCGGGGACAGCTTCTTGAACTCGGGCAGCAGCGCCTTCGCCTCGGCCGCCGTCGGCCTGGCCTTGCTGTCCGCACAGGAGATCGCGCGCTGCGAGTGGTTCTGGGTGTCGTAATGACCGTTCTCGTCACGGCCGTTGTACGAGTCGGCGAGTTGCAGCAGCATGGAGCCGGTGCCGCTCTCCGCCTCGTCCAGCGCCTGTGTCAGCGTCGGCCAGCCGTCCTTGGAGTAGAGCGGCGTCACGATGCCGGTGATCGCCAGCGACTCGTTGAGATCACGGCTCGTACCGGTCGGCAGCGGTTTGGCGTCGATCCTCTTCAGCAGCGCGGCGATGCGCTGGGTGCCCTTCTCGGGGTCCTGGCCGCGGTCCTTGAAGTAGTTCTCCAGCGCCCGCTGGAAGCCGGTGGTCTGGTTGCGGGCATGACCGGTGGTGTCCGCTGTCGGGTCGACGACGGCGTCGAAGACGGTGCGGCCGACGTGCGTGGGGAAGAGGTGCGCGTAGGTACCGCCCAGCTCGGTGCCGTACGACATGCCGAAGTACGTCAGCTTCTTGTCGCCGAGGACCTCACGGATCAGGTCCATGTCCCGGGCGGCGTTCGTCGTGCCGACGTACGGCAGGACCTTGCCGGAGCGGCGTTCGCAGCCCGCGCCGAAGTCGGCGCCGTCCTTCATGAACGCAGCCTCCTCGGCCGCGGTGTCCGGCGTCATGTCGATCCGCCGGTTGGTGCTGTCCTGTTCCCGGTCCGTACGGCAGCGCACCCCGGCGCTCCCCGCCACCCCGCGCGGATCGAAACCCACCAGGTCGTAGCGGGTGTTGAGGGTCCCGTACGAACCGGCGGCGCGCGGCAGGATGGAGACGCCCGAGCCGCCCGGACCGCCGAAGTTGAACAGCATTGAGCCGAGCCGCCGGTCCTTGTTCCGGGCCTCCTTGCGGACGAGCGCGATCCGGATCGTGTCGCCCTCCGGCTTCGCGTAGTCCAGCGGGACCTCGACCGTCGTGCAGCGCCAGGCCGAGCCCGGGGCACTGCCGCCCTCGGGGGCCTCGCAGCGGCTCCAGTCCAGGCGCTGCGAGGTGAGGGAGGAGGGCAGGGGCTTCGCGCTCGCCTCGGTCGACGGGGCGGCGGACGACGGGGCCGCCGATGCCGTGACGTCGTCCTTCGGCTTGCCCGGCTTGTCGTCCGTGCCGTCACCGCAGCCCGCGAGCACCCCCGTCAGCAGCAGTGTGGCGGCGGCCAGCGCCCCGGCCCGTCCGTATGCGACCACGTGTACGTCCCTCCCCGTCTGTGCCTGCCCGTACGGCAGTTCGCGCCCATGGTAGGCGCGCGGACCGGCGTCCCTATCCGCAGACCGTCCCGGCGGCCGGCACGTTTCCGTCCAGGAGGTAGCCGCCGACCGCCTTCTGCACACAGGAGTTGCCGCTGTTGTACGCGCCGTGGCCCTCGCCTCTGTACGTCATCTGCACGCCGACACCCTCGCCCAGCTCCTCGGCCATCGCCTTCGCGCCCGCGTAAGGAGTGGCCGGATCACCGGTGTTGCCGATGACCAGGACGGGTGCCGCGCCCTTTGCGCTGACGTCCGGCGTGTCCCAGGCGCCCGCCACCGGCCAGCCGGTGCACGCCATCAGGCCCCAGCCGAGGTAGTCGCCGAAGACCGGTGAGGCGTCGTGGAAGGCGGGAAGCTTCTCCTTGGTCTCGTCGAGGGTGAACCGCTGCTTGGAGTCCGCGCAGTTGATGGCGGTGTTGGCCGCGGCCGAGTTGTCGTAGCGGCCGTCCTGGGAACGCCCGTTGAGGGAGTCGGCCAGGGCGAGGAGCAGGGCGCCGTTGCCGCCGTCCGCCTCGTCGACGCCCTGCTCCAGCAGGGGCCAGGTCTCCTTGGAGTAGAGCGCCGCCGCGATGCCGGTGGTGGCCTGCGTCTGTGTCAGCTTCCGGGAACCGATGCCCGGTACGGGCTTCTTCTCCAGCCGGTCCAGGAGACCGGACACCCCTTGTTCGACCTCGTCGGCGGTGGCGCCCGGCAGCCTGCAGGCGTCGCCCCGGTCCACACAGTCCGCGGCGAAGTTGTCCAGGGCGAGCTGGAAGCCCCTGGCCTGGCCGAGAGAGGACTGTTCCGCGTCCTCGGTCGGGTCGACCACCGCGTCCAGGACCGACCTGCCGACGTGTCCGGGGAACAAGTGCGCGTAGACGCCGCCCAGTTCGGTGCCGTACGAGATGCCGAAGTAGTACAGCTTGTCGTCGCCGAGCACCTGGCGCATCAGGTCCATGTCGCGCGCGGCGTTCGTCGTCCCCACGAAGGGGAGCACCTTGCCGGAGTTCTTCTCGCAGGCGTCCGCGTACGTCTTCGTGTCCTCGGTGAACGTCTTCTCCTCCGCCGCGTCGTCGGGCGTGCCGTCGCTCTCGTACCGCGCGTCCAGCTGCGCGTCGTCCTCGCACTCCACGCCCGCGCTGCGGCCGACTCCGCGCGGGTCGAAGCTCACCAGGTCGTACCGGGTGCGGAGCTTGTCGTACTCCGTGCCGAAGGCGGGCAGGGTGGCGACTCCGGAGGCGCCGGGGCCACCGAAGTTGAAGATGAGGGAACCGATCCGCTTCTTCTCGTTGATCGCCTTCGCGCGGATGAGCGCCAGCTCGACGGTGTCGCCCTCCGGTTCCGCGTAGTCGAGCGGGGCCTTCATGAACGAGCACTCCCAGACGGCCCCGCCGGGCAGCGGGGACGGTGACGCTCCGCCACCCTGTGCCTGGGAAGGGGCCGGGCACGGCGTCCACTTCAGCCGCTGGGAGGCGAGGCCGGCGGGGGTGGTGGTCGCCGCGGCCTCGGCGGCGGCGTGGGGCGGGCTCTCCTCGCCACCCCCGTCCGAACAGCCGGCGAGGGGAAGCAGCACGGTGACGGCGCCGGCGAGGGCCGCGGCGCGCAGGGCAGGGGAGGTCCTCATCGCTCCATCGTGCGGCGGCGCCCCGGTGGGTGCACGGGGCGCCGGTCCAAGCGGGTGGACATCGGGGGAGCGTGCCCGCCAGGAATTGCGGGACAGCTCCCTAGAGCTCGCCCTTGCGCGTCAGATGGTTGAAGCAGATCCAGCCGGGGAGCACCGGCAGCCACAGCGTCATCAGCCGGAACAGCAGCACCGCGGGCGCCGCGACCTCCTTCGGCAGGCCGACCGCGATCAGCCCCAGGGTCAGCGCGCCCTCGACCGCGCCCATGCCGCCCGGCGTCGGCGCCGCCGACCCCAGCGCGTTGCCGGCGAGGAAGACCACCGCGATGCTCGCGTAACTGAGGTGCGGGGTGTCCGGGCCGCTGAACGCCCGGACCGACGCGTCCAGACACATCACGAACAGACCGGTCAGCAGCAGCATCCCGCCGATGCCGGTGAGCAGCTTCTGCGGCCGCTGCACGACATCGAGCATGCGCGGTACGACTCCGGCGAACAGCGACCGCACCCGCGTCACCACGAACTTCCGCAGGAACGGGATCGCCGTCACCACCAGCACCAGCACGGCGACCGTCAGCAGCCCCGCGATCACGGTCCTGGACGGGGTGAGCGAGGACGGCGTTTTCTCCGTACCCGTCAGATAGCCGAACGCGGCCAGCAGCACGATGTGGCACCCGAGCCCGAACAGCTGCGAGGCGCCCACACTCGCGACCGCCAGCCCCGGGCGCACACCGGAACGCTGGAGGAACCGGGTGTTCAGCGCCACACCGCCCACCGCGGCCGGGGCCACGATCTTCACGAACGAGCCGGCGACCTGCGCCAGCACCGTCTTGCCGAACGGCACCCGCTCGGGCACGAAGCCCAGCAGGCTCATCGAGGCCGCGATGTAGCTGAGCGCCGAGAAGCCGAGCGCGGCCGCCACCCAGCCCCACTCCGCCTGCTCGACCACCGCACCGAAGTCGGCCTCGGTGACCTGGGAGATCAGGAAGTAGGCGGCGATCGCACCGGCGATGAAACTGAACAGGGTGCGCGGCTTGATGCGTTCCAGACGGACCGGCTCGACCGGGGCCTGCGGCCGGATCAGCAGCACCTCCTGGCGGATCTGGGAGAGCAGATCCTCCTCGCGCGCGCCGTCCAGCGCGTCGTCCATGGCCCGCTTCTCGGCCTGCTTCTCGGTGCGCTGGGACTTGCGGGCGGTCTTGCGGCCGGCGCCGGCGGTACGCTCCGCCCCCTGCGACCGGGCCCGCTTGGCCGCGTCCGAGGCGTCGAGTACGGCCTCGCGCTCGCGCTGCGACCGCTCCCGGGCGAGCCTGCGCAGGTGGGCGCGGGTGGAGCGGCTGAGCGCGATCGGCTGGAGCAGTGGCAGACAGTCGGCGACGGCGTCCGGGCCGAGCACCGCCAGTGCGGCCGCGACCGCCCGCTCGGCGCCCACCCGCAGGCCCGTGGTGGTGAGCAGCTGGGCGATGTCCATCCGCAGGACCAGATCACCGGCGGCGATCTCGCCGCCGCGCAGGTCGGTGACGAACACCTTGCCGGATCGGTCCGCCAGGATGGCGTCACCGGTCAGCCTGCGGTGCGCGATCCGCCGTGACTGGAGGGCCTGCACCTGACGCCAGGCGCCGCGCACCAGGTCGTCGGTGATCTCGGAATCCTCCAGCGCGTCCAGTGAGCGGCCGCCGATGTGCTCGTACACCAGCATCACGGCATCGGGACCGAGCTCGGAGGTGGCGATCAGCTTGGGGGCGTTGGCGCCGGCGGCGATCGCCGCGTACGCGAGCAGCGCCTCCTGCTCCAGTGCCTGGCGCAGCGACTGGATGGAGCGCCGCTGGGTGATGCCGCGCAGGGTGAGCCTGCGCCACACACGGTAGAAGAAGCCCTGCGCCTGCTGTTCGCGGTCCACGACCGTCACATCGAGCGGTGGGCCGTCCTCCAGGGAGACCACGTAGCGGCGTCCCCGGTCGCTCTGGTCGCCCGAGTCGGGGGCGTCCTCGGCCCGCATCGCGGTGACCGGGCGGAAGCCGACGTGGCGCAGGCCTGCCATCAGGTGCTGGCCGGTCGGCCGGACATTCGGCGAACCGACCGCGTACAGCGTGCCGTACGCGACCGTCCAGCCGATGAGCACCGTGAGGATGATCGAGAGCGGGGTCGTGTACCCGCCCACGAGCATGGTGAAGGCGTCGAGCAGCAGCACCACCCACAGCACGACCCGCCACCGGGGCCGTCTCGCCATGCCGACCGCCGTCATATAGGCGATCACCGGGGCGAGATAACCGTGTACGGGGTCGGTGAGCGCGTCACCGGGCTGCGGCTGGGTCAGGGCGTCCTGAATCGTGCCGGACGCGGAGTTGGACACCCACAGATCCGTGGCGAGGGTGACCCCGTGCGCCAGCACGGCGGCCAGGACGCCGTCCGCGATCCGCAGCCCGTCGCGTTTGATCAGCCGCTCGATGGCGAAGGCCACCGGGACGAGCAGCACGGCGATGCTGGAGACGAGACCGGCGAGCTTGATGAGCAGATCGGGCGCCTGGCCGGTGCCCTTGTTGATGTCCTGTTCGAGGCCCGCCGTCGTGCCGTGGGCGAACGCGGCGACGGCGAACAGCACGACGACCGCCAGCACCCCGATGAGGAGCCGCAGCAGGTCGGAGGGGCGGTGCACCCGGGCGGGGAGCAGGGGCTCGTCCCCCGAGACACGGTCGGACAGAGCCGCCTCGGAGGTCGAGAGCGTCGAGCCCTCCAGACGGGCCGGGCCCGGACGGTCCGAGCCTCCGGGACGGTCCGAGCCCTCCGGACGGTCCGGGGACGGCTTCGGGCGGGCAGCGCGCTGCTCGTTCCGGTCCGGGGACGGCTGCGGACGGTTGCCGGTCCGATCCGAGGTGGTGTGCGGGCTGACGGCGGTCTCCTGCCCGTTCTTCTCCTCGGGGTGTGGCTCGGCATCAGAGGCGTCGGCCGCCTTCGGTGGCTGCACGCCCTGCTCCTTCGTCGCCTCTGATTGGTCTTCGTGTTCTCGTATCACCGGTCACCGCCCGCATGATGGTGGCACGGCCGGCGCGCGTAAGGGGGCATCAGGGTGCGATGCAGGGGTGCGGGATGCGCAAGATACGCTCCGTTCCGCTCCGGCGCACACTCCGTGTCCGGACGGATACGGAACAGCCCGGACTGTCGGTGGCGTACGGCAGGATGGGACGGATGAGCGAACACCCGACGAGCGACGCGCTGCCGGAGTACGCGGAGCGCGTGCTCGACGTCGCCGAACTGATCCCGCCCGGCCGCGTCATGAGCTACGGCGACATCGCGGAGTGGCTGGGGGACGGCGGGCCGCGCCAGGTCGGCCGGGTCATGGCGCTGTACGGGGGAGCGGTGCCGTGGTGGCGCGTGGTGCGCGCCGACGGTGCGCTGCTGCCCGGTCACGAACTGCGGGCGCTGGACCACTACCGCGAGGAGAACACCCCGCTGCGCGAGGCCTCGCGCTCCGCGGAGGGCCACGTCCCGCGCCTCGACATGAGGCGCGCACGGTGGGACGGCGGGGCGGCGGGCTCCGGGCCGGGCGGGCCCGGCCCGGAGGGCGACGACGGCGGGGGATCTCACACCTGACAGCTTCGGCCATCCGGCGGCACATCGGGCGGAGCCGGGCCCGTACGGCGTACCGGAAGCCTGAAGCGGATGCGGCTCGGGGACCGTCCCACCGGCGGCGCCGTCCGTTCCGGTGAGGTCCCCCGCCCGGGCGCGGCCCGCCGGCCGGGCCGCGTTCCCCGCCCGCCCCGCACCGCCCACACCGGCGGAACGTGACGATCCACGCATCCGTACCGCGCCGATCGGCCGCCTCGCCGGAGTAGCGTCGTCAGTTCGCGGCACGCGCCGCGCCGTCATCTCCAGCACCCCAGCACACCCACCAGGACCGGCGATCCCCACGTGAGCTCCTCCTCCACCACCCGGAACAGTCCGCACCGTCAGGCACGACGGCGGACCGCGGGCGCGTACCGGCTGGTGCGTACCCTGCCGGGCTCCGTGGATTCCCCTCTCCTGGACGCGGCGCAACGAGCGGTGGTTGACCACACCGGCGGCCCGCTGCTCGTCCTCGCCGGGCCCGGGACCGGCAAGACCACCACGCTCGTCGAAGCGGTCGCCGCCCGCATCGCCCGGGGCGGCGACCCGGCCCGCATCCTGGTCCTCACCTTCAGCCGCAAGGCCGCCGTCGAGCTCCGCGACCGGATGGCCGCCCGGCTCGGCGCCGTCCGAGGACCGCAGGCCACCACGTTCCATTCGTTCTGCTACGCCCTGGTGCGCGCTCATCAGGACGCCGATCTCTTCGCGGACCCGCTGCGGCTGCTCTCCGGACCGGAACAGGACGTCACCGTCCGCGATCTGCTGGCCGGCCAGCTCGACCTGGAGAAGGAGGGCCATGCCCGCATCGGCTGGCCCGACGAACTGCGGGCCTGCCTGACCACACGCGGATTCGCCGACGAGGTGCGCGCCGTGCTCGCCCGCAGCCGTGAGCTGGGCCTCGGTCCGGAGGCCCTGGCCGACTTCGCCCGGCGCACCGGACGGCCCGACTGGGGTGCGGCCGCCGCGTTCCTCGCCGAGTACCTCGACGTCCTGGACGCCCAGGGCGTGCTGGACTACGCGGAGCTGGTCCACCGCGCGGTGCTGCTCGCCGAGCGCCCCGAAGTGGCGGGGCCGCTGGCCGGTGCCTACGACACCGTGTTCGTCGACGAGTACCAGGACACCGACCCGGCGCAGGTGCGGCTGCTGCACGCGCTGGCCGGGAACCGGGGGAGCACCCCGGGCGGTGGCGGTGGCCGCGACCTGATCGCGTTCGGCGACCCGGACCAGTCGATCTACGCCTTCCGGGGTGCCGACGTGAACGGCATCCTCGACTTCCCCGAGACGTTCAGGCGTGCGGACGGCGCTCCGGCCCCGGTCGGCGTCCTCACCACCTCGCGCCGCTCCGGCGACCGGCTGCTCGCCGCGACCCGGCTCCTCACCCGCCGGATGCCGCTCACCCGGCTGCCGTCGGCGAAGGTCCGCGCCCACCGGGAGCTCGGCGCGGTCCGCGAGGGCGGCAGCGTCGAGACGTACACCTACCCGACCGCGTCCACGGAGCTCGACAACATCGCCGACCTGCTGCGCCGGGCACATCTGGAGGACGGGGTGCCGTGGAACGAGATGGCGGTCCTGGTCCGCGCCGGCGGCCGCACCATTCCCGCGGTGCGCCGGGCCCTGACCTCGGCGGGCGTCCCGCTGGAGGTCGACGGCGACGACCTGCCCCTGCGCCACGAACCGGCGGTGGCCCCGCTGCTGACGGCTCTGCGCACCGTGGCCACGGCCGCACTCCGCCGGAACACGGAGCCGGACCCCGCCGCCGGGGCGGAATCCGGGGCTCCGGCCCCCGCCTCCTGGCTCGACACCGAGACTGCGCTGACCCTCCTCGCCTCTCCCCTGGGGTCCATGGACGCCGCCGATCTGCGCCGGCTCGGCAGGGCCCTGCGTGACGAGGAGCGCGCCGCCGGCAACCGGGTGCCCGCGCCCTCCGGCGACCTGCTCGCCCGCGCTCTCGCCGAACCCGAGCGCCTGGTGGCGCACGATCCGGCGTACGCCCGGGGCGCCCAGCGCCTCGGTGCGCTGCTGCGCACGGCGCGCGAGCTCCTCGAAGCCGGCAGCACCGCCGAGGAGGCGCTGTGGGCCCTGTGGTCGGGCACCCCCTGGCCGGCCAGGCTGGAGCGCGCCGCGCTGCGCGGGGGCGCGGGCGGCCGCAACGCCGACCGCGACCTCGACGCCGTCTGCGCCCTCTTCGACACCGCGGCCCGCGCGGAGGAGCGCACCGGCGGCCGGGGCGCGCTCAACTTCCTGGAGGAGGTCGACGCCCAGGACATCGCCGCCGACACCCTCTCCCGGCGTTCCGTGCGGCCCGACGCCGTACGGCTGATGACCGCGCACCGCTCCAAGGGCCTGGAGTGGCGCATGGTCGTCGTCGCAGGAGTGCAGGAAGGCCTCTGGCCCGACCTGCGCCGCCGGGGCTCGCTGCTCGAAGCGGACCGGATCGGCCGCGACGGCCTCGCCGAACCCCTCACCCCCGGCGCCCTTCTCATGGAGGAGCGCCGGCTCTTCTACGTCGCGGCGACCCGCGCCCGCGAACGTCTCGTCGTCACGGCGGTCAAGGCGCCCGCCGACGACGGCGACCAGCCGTCCCGCTTCCTCACCGAGCTCGGCGTCGAACCCCGCGACGTCACCGGCCGCCCCCGCCGCCCCCTCGCCGTCGCCGCCCTCGTCGCCGAACTGCGTGCCACCACGGTCGATCCCACCGCCTCCGACGCGCTGCGCGAGGAGGCCGCCCACCGCCTCGCCCGCCTCGCGGCGCTCAGCGACGACGAGGGCCAGCCGCTCGTACCGTCGGCCCACCCCTACCGGTGGTGGGGCCTGTACGAGCCGACCCGCTCGGCCGTCCCGCTGCGCGACCGGGACCAGCCCGTCGCCCTGTCCGGCAGCGCGCTCGACCAGCTCGCCAACTCCTGCGCGCTCCAGTGGTTCCTGGGCCGGGAGGTGAAGGCCGACGCCCCGGCGACCGCGGCCCAGGGCTTCGGCAACGTCGTCCACGTCCTGGCCGACGAGGTGGCGTCCGGCCGGACCCCCGCCGATCTGGCCGTTCTGATGGAGCGGCTCGACTCGGTGTGGGACGGGCTGGTCTTCGACGCCCCCTGGAAGTCGCAGCAGGAGAAGCAGCAGGCCCGCATTGCCCTCGAACGCTTTCTGCGCTGGCACGTCATGGACCGCACCGGCCGCACCCCGGCCGCCAGCGAGCACGACTTCGATGTGACGCTGGAGGCGGGGGAGTACGAGGTACGCATCCGGGGCTCCATGGACCGCGTCGAACGCGACGCCGACGGCCGTGCCTACGTCGTCGACTTCAAGACCGGCAAGCAGGCCCCGACGAAGGACGAGGTCGCCCGCCATCCCCAGCTCGCCGTGTACCAGCTGGCGGTCCGGGAAGGCGCGGTCGACGAGGTCTTCGACGGTGTGCGCCCCGCATCCGGGGGCGCCGAACTCGTACAGCTGCGCCAGCCCGCCCCCAAGAAGGAGGGCGGCGATGCCGTCCCCAAGGTGCAGGCCCAGGAGCCGCCCGCCACCGAGTGGGTCGCCGATCTGCTGGCGACCGCCGCCGGCCGGGTCCTGGACGAACGGTTCACGCCCTCGACCGGCCAGCACTGCACCCACTGCGCCTTCAGGGCCTCGTGCAGTGCGCAGCCGGAGGGCAGGCACGTCGTGGAGTGAGGCGCTTCACGGCTTTCCCCGGGCTCCGCGCGCAGGCCCTCGCGAGCACGCCGCCGCCTCACGCGACTTCGTGGGTTGTCGGTCCCTCCGGTTAGCCTCTGTGGAGTGGCCTCACGTATCACCGATCCCGAGCAGCTCAAGGAGCTTCTCGGGATCCCCTTCACTCCGGAGCAGACGGCGTGCATCATCGCGCCGCCCGCCCCGCAGGTGATCGTCGCCGGAGCCGGGTCGGGGAAGACCACGGTGATGGCCGCCCGCGTCGTGTGGCTGGTCGGGACGGGGCAGGTCGCCCCCGAGCAGGTCCTCGGGCTCACCTTCACCAACAAGGCGGCCGGCGAGCTCGCCGAGCGTGTCCGCAAGGCACTGATCGCCGCCGGGGTCACCGACCCGGACACCATCGACCCGGACAACCCCCCGGGCGAACCCGGTATCTCCACGTACCACGCCTTCGCCGGCCGGCTCCTCACCGAGCACGGGCTGCGGATAGGACTCGAACCCACCACCCGCCTTCTCGCCGACGCCACCCGCTACCAGCTCGCCGCCCGTGTGCTGCGCGAGGCGCCCGGCCCCTACCCGGCCCTGACCAGGTCGTTCCCCACTCTGGTCAGTGATCTGCTGGCCCTGGACGCCGAGCTCGCCGAACATCTCGTACGTCCCGAACAGCTCGCGGAGTACGACACCGGACTGCTCCGTGCCCTGGAGACCGCCAAGCTCAGCAACGCGGAACTGCGCAAGATCCCCGAGACCGCCGGGGCCCGCCGTGAACTGCTCTCGCTGACCAGCCGCTACCGGGAGGCCAAGCGCAGCCGCGACCTCCTCGACTTCGGTGACCAGATCGCCCTCTCCGCACAGCTCGCCCTCACCCGCCCCGAGGTCGGCGCGATCCTGCGCGACGAGTACCGGGTCGTCCTGCTCGACGAGTACCAGGACACCTCGGTCGCCCAGCGCCTCCTGCTCTCCGCCCTCTTCGGCAGCGGCCCCGACGGCTCCGCCTCCGGACACGCCGTCACCGCGGTCGGTGACCCCTGCCAGGCCATCTACGGCTGGCGCGGCGCGTCCGTCGCCAACCTCGACGACTTCCCGAGCCACTTCCCGCACGCCGACGGCACCCCGGCCGCCCGCTACTCCCTCAGCGAGAACCGCCGCAGCGGCGGCCGGCTGCTGCACCTCGCCAACGGACTCGCCGCACCCCTGCGCGCCATGCACGAGGGCGTCGAGGCCCTGCGACCCGCCCCGGGGGCCGAGCGCGACGGCCTCGTACGCTGCGCGCTGCTGCGCACCCACGCCGAGGAGATCGACTGGCTCGCCGACTCCCTCGCCCACCTCGTGCGCACCGGCAAGGCCCCGGGCGAGATAGCCGTGCTGTGCCGCACCGCCGGTGACTTCCCCGAGATCCAGGCCGCGCTCGTCGCCCGGGACATCCCGGTCGAGGTCGTCGGCCTCTCCGGGCTGCTCCACCTCCCCGAGGTCGCCGACCTCGTGGCCGTCTGCGAGGTCCTTCAGGACCCGGGAGCCAACGCCTCCCTGGTCCGGCTGCTCACCGGCCCCCGCTGGCGGATCGGCCCCCGTGACCTGGCGCTGCTCGGCCGCCGTGCCCGCCTCCTCGTCCACCGCGCCTCCCACGGCGACGACGAGGACTTCGACCCCGACCGCCGGCTCGCCGAAGCCGTCGAGGGCATCGACCCGGCCGAGGTGATCTCGCTGGCCGACGCCCTGGACACCTTCCTCGACTCCGGCGGCGAGGAGGACGACCGCCTGCCCTTCTCCGCCGAGGCCCGGGTCCGCTTCGCCCGCCTCGCCACCGAGCTGCGCGACCTGCGCCGCTCGCTCGCCGATCCGCTGATGGACGTCCTGCACCGGGTCCTCACCACCACCGGCCTGGAGGTCGAGCTCTCCGCCTCGCCACAGTCCCTGGCCGCCCGTCGCCGTGAGACCCTCGCCAACTTTCTCGACGTCGCCGCCCGGTTCGCCGCAGTCGACGGCGAGGCGACGCTGCTCGCCTTCCTCGGCTTCCTGCGTACCGCCGTGCAGTACGAGAAGGGTCTCGACAACGCGCTGCCCGGCGGCGAGAACACCGTCAAGGTCCTCACCGCCCACAAGTCCAAGGGCCTCGAATGGGACGTCGTCGCCGTGCCGGGCCTGGTCACGGGCCAGTTCCCCAGCGGCCAGTCCCGGGATGCCTGGACCTCCCAGTCCCAGGTCCTCCCGCACGCACTGCGCGGTGACACGGCCACGCTGCCCGCCGTCCACTCCTTCGACGCCAAGGGGCTCAAGGACTTCAAGGCGGAGATGAAGGAGCACCAGCACACCGAGGAGCTGCGCCTGGGCTATGTCACCTTCACCCGGCCCCGCTCCCTGTTGCTCGGCTCCGGCCACTGGTGGGGCCCGAACCAGAAGAAGCCGCGCGGCCCCTCCGCCTTCCTGGACGCGCTGTACGAGCACTGCGCGGCCGGATACGGCGAGATCGAGGCATGGGCGGACCAACCGGCCGAGGACGAGGAGAACCCGGCCCTCGGTGAGGCCACGGCCGACCACGCCTGGCCGCTGCCGCTGGACGACACCGCGCTGGCCCGCCGCCGGGCCGCCGCGGACACGGTGATGGCCCACCTGGAGGCGCTGGCCACGGCGGGCCCGGTGCCGGGTGCGCACGCGGCGACGGAGCGGCCGGCCGTGCCGGATGAGGTCCGCCCCGGTTCCTTCGGGGACGAGTTGTTCTCCGGGGGGCGGCCGTCCGCGCCGCACGACGCCCGCCTCGATCCCCTCGGCGACGAGCTGTTCCCCGAGGAGCAGCCGCCCGTGCCGGAGGAGGCCCACCTCGATCCCCTCGGCGACGAGCTGTTCCCCGAGGACGATCCCTTCCTGGACGACGCACCCTTCCCCGATGACGACGACGCGCCCCGGGCCCCTGCCGCCCCGCACGTCCCGGCGGCCCGCGCCCCCGAGCGGCTGCCCGCACGCCTCACCCCCGAGGAGTCCCGCACCCTCGCCTCCTGGGACCGTGACCTCGACGCCCTCGCCGGGGAGCTGCGCCGCGCCCGCGCCACCGTGCGCGACGTCCTCGTGCCCGCCTCGCTCTCCGCCACCCAGCTGCTGCGCCTCGCCGACGACCCCGACGGCTTCGCCCGGGAGCTGGCCCGTCCCATGCCCCGCCCCCCGCAGCCCGCGGCCCGCCGAGGCACCCGCTTCCACGCCTGGGTCGAGTCCCGCTTCGAGGAGCTGCCGCTGCCGATGCTGGGCCCCGACGAGCTGCCCGGGGGCGACGAGAGCGATGCCGACATCGCCGACGAGCGCGATCTCGCCGAGCTCAAGGAGGCCTTCGAGCGCACCCCGTACGCCCGCCGGACCCCGTACCGCGTCGAGACGCCCTTCCAGATCACGCTGGCCGGACGGATCATCCGGGGCCGTATCGACGCCGTCTACCGCACGGGGGACACGTACGAGATCGTCGACTGGAAGACCAGCCGCACCAACACCGCCGACCCCCTCCAGCTCGCCGTCTACCGCCTCGCCTGGGCCGAACTGCACGGGCTGCCGCTCACCGATGTCACGGCCACCTTCCTCTTCGTGCGCAGCGGCGAGAGCGTCCGCCCCGCCCGCCTTCCCGGCCGCCCGGAGCTGGAGCGCATCCTCCTGGACGAGCCACCTCCCACGGACGGATAAGCTGAAGGTCATGAGCGACACCCCGGACAGCGCCGTCCGTACGTACACCGAGCAGCATCGCGCAGCCTTCCTCGACGATCTCGCCGAGTGGCTGCGCATCCCCTCCGTATCCGCGCAGCCGGAGCACGACGGGGACGTACGGCGCAGCGCCGCATGGCTGTCCGCCAAGCTGAAGGAGACCGGATTCCCGGTCACCGAGGTCTGGGAGACGGACGGCGCGCCCGCCGTCTTCGCCGAGTGGCCCTCCGACGATCCGGACGCCCCCACGGTCCTCGTGTACGGGCACCACGACGTCCAGCCCGCCGCCCGCGAGGACGGCTGGGACACCGACCCGTTCGAACCGGTGATCCGCGACGGCAGGATGTACGGGCGCGGCGCGGCCGACGACAAGGGGCAGGTGTTCTTCCACACCCTCGGCGTCCGGGCCCATCTCGCCACCACCGGCCGCACCACCCCCGCCGTCCACCTCAAGCTCCTCGTCGAGGGCGAGGAGGAGTCCGGTTCCCCGCATTTCCGCGCCCTGGTCGAGCAGCGGGCCGACCGGCTCGCCGCGGACGCGGTGATCGTCTCCGACACGGGCATGTGGGACGAGACGACCCCGAGCGTCTGCACCGGCATGCGTGGTCTCACCGAGTGCGAGATCGAGCTGCGCGGGCCGGATCAGGACATCCACTCGGGATCGTTCGGCGGCGCCGTTCCCAACCCCGCGACGGAGATCGCACGCCTCGTCGCGGCGCTCCACGACACCGACGGCCGGGTCGCCGTCCCCGGTTTCTACGACGGCGTGGCCGAACTCACGGACACCGAACGCGCGCTCTTCGCCGAACTGCCCTTCGACGAGGCCACCTGGCTGCGCACCGCCAAGTCCGGGGCCGCCTCCGGTGAGGCCGGCTACTCCACGCTGGAGCGGATCTGGGCCCGCCCCACCGCCGAGGTGAACGGCATCGGCGGCGGCTATCAGGGCGCCGGAAGCAAGACGATCATCCCGTCGTCCGCCGTCGTCAAGATCAGCTTCCGGCTGGTCGCGGGCCAGGACCCGGACCATGTCCAGAACGCCGTGCGGAGCTGGGCCGAGGACCGCGTCCCGTCCGGAATCCGCCACCGGATCACCTTCCTCCCGGCCACCCGCCCCTGCCTGACGCCTCTGGACCACCCCGCGCTGCAAGCCGTGGCCCGCGCGATGGGACGGGCCTTCGGCCAGAAGATCCTCTTCACCCGCGAAGGAGGCTCGGGCCCCGCCGCCGACCTCAGGGACGTGCTCGGCGCCCCCGTCCTCTTCCTGGGCATCTCCGTACCGTCCGACGGCTGGCACGCCCCCAACGAGAAGGTCGAACTCGACCTGCTGTTCAAGGGTGTGGAGACCACCGCCCACCTCTGGGGCGAACTGGCAGCCGCACTCCGCTGAATCCTCTGAACACCCGATCCATCCCGGGGGAGTAGGAAGCACCTGTGAGCACCTTCGACAACGCCACCACGGACCGTCCTATCGGCCTGACCGCGCCGAGCGGTATCGACCGCGCGGCGCACCACCGTCTCGACGAGGCCTGGCTGGCCGCCGCGTGGAGCCACCCGACGACCCGGGTCTTCGTCGTCTCCGGTGGGCAGGCGCTGATCGACGACACCGCCGACGGCACCGAACTCGTGATGACGCCCGCTTTCGAGGCCCCGGTCACCGAGACCCACCGCTACTTCCTCGGCACCGATGACGACGGCGTCAGCTACTTCGCTCTCCAGAAGGACACGCTGCCGGGCCGTATGGACCAGTCGGCGCGTCCGGCGGGCCTGCGCGAGGCGGGGCTGCTCCTCGGCGCCCGCGACGCCGGTCTGATGGTGCACGCGGTGGCGCTGGAGAACTGGCAGCGGCTGCACCGCTTCTGCTCGCGCTGCGGCGAGCGCACGGTCATCGCGGCGGCCGGTCACATCCGCCGCTGCCCGGCCTGTGGCGCCGAGCACTACCCGCGTACCGACCCGGCCGTCATCATGCTCGTCACCGACGACCAGGACCGCGCCCTGCTGGGGCGCCAGGTGCACTGGCCCGAGGGCCGGTTCTCCACACTGGCCGGTTTCGTCGAGCCGGGTGAGTCGATCGAGCAGTCCGTGGCCCGTGAGGTGTTCGAGGAAGCGGGCATCACGGTCGGTGAGGTCGAGTACATCGCCAGCCAGCCGTGGCCGTTCCCCTCCAGCCTGATGCTCGGCTTCATGGCGCGGGCCACGACGTTCGACATAAACGTCGACGGCGAGGAGATCGAGGAGGCCCGCTGGTTCTCCCGCGAGGAGCTGACGGCAGCCTTCGAGTCGGGCGAGATCCTGCCGCCGTTCGGCATCTCGATCGCGGCGCGCCTGATCGAGATCTGGTACGGCAAGCCGCTCCCGAAGCCCGTCCGCGCGAGCTGACGCGCTGAGCACGCAGGCGCTGAGCACGCACGCGCTGAGTAGGCATGCGCTGAGCACGCAGGTGCTGAGCACCACGCGCTGAGCCCCACGCCCGCTTTCGCACGTACAGCACCGCCCCTCCGCGAGATCACTGCGGAGGGGCGGTGCTGTGCATGCGGGGAATCAGGCGGTGAGGGCCTGCTTCACCTGGGCCAGGCTCGGGTTCGTCATGACGACGTTCTCGCCACCGGCGGAGGGCGTCACCAGAACGGTCGGAACCACCTGATTTCCGTCATTCGCCTTCTCGACGAACGCCGCCGATTCCGGGTCCTGCTCGATGTTGATCTCGGTGTACGCGATGCCCTCGCGGTCCAGCTGGCCCTTGAGCCGACGGCAGTATCCGCACCACGTGGTGCTGTACATCGTCACAGTGCCCGGCATGTCTTCGCGCTCCTCTGTCTCATCGGTCTCGGCAATCCCGTCACATCCCGGCCAGGTCTCTTCCGTCACACGGAGAGGAATCGAAGGCCGGGACGTGCGATGCCGCACAGGAAGGGAACGTACGCGACCTGGCAGCCATTCCCGGAGCCGCCCCCACTCCGGTCGGAACCACACAGACTCTGGCCGGAACCGTGCGCCTCGCCCCGGAACCGTGCGCCTCGCCCCGGAACCGCGGGGGCGCCGTGTGGTCGTGGGCCCGGCCCGTACGGGGACGAGTGTCCGGCGGAGTCCAAGGACGTGTCCGGGGGCGAGTCCCGGGCCACGTGATGGCCCGAGTGGCACACCCCACCCGTATTAGTACGACAGATACGACCCCCCTGTGGACAACTTCCGCGGTGGCCGCTTTCGACCTGGCAGCATGGCGGGGTGACATCAGCAACGCATGCCAGCCTCTTCCCTCAGGTCCCCGACTCCGCCGACGCCGTCCTCGACGGGCTCGACCCCGAGCAGCGCGAGGTCGCCGTGGCCCTGCAGGGCCCGGTCTGCGTGCTGGCCGGAGCCGGTACGGGCAAGACGCGGGCCATCACGCACCGCATCGCCTACGGGGTGCGCGCGGGCATACTCCAGCCGTCGAGTGTGCTTGCCGTCACGTTCACCAACCGCGCCGCCGGCGAGATGCGCGGGCGCCTGCGCCAGCTCGGCGCGGGCGGGGTGCAGGCGCGGACCTTTCACTCCGCGGCGCTGCGTCAGCTCCAGTATTTCTGGCCGAAAGCAGTCGGTGGTGATCTGCCCCGGCTGCTGGAACGCAAGGTCCAGCTGGTCGCCGAGGCGGCGGCCCGCTGCCGTGTCCGGCTCGACCGCAACGAGCTGCGCGATGTCACGAGCGAGATCGAATGGGCCAAGGTCACCCAGACCGTGCCTGCCGACTATCCGGCCGTGGTCGCCAAGTCCCAGCGGGACGCCCCGCGCGATCCCGCCGAGATCTCCCAGGTCTACGCGATGTACGAGCAGCTGAAGCGCGACCGTACCGTGATCGATTTCGAGGATGTGCTGCTCCTCACCGTCGGCATCCTGCAGGACCGGCACGACATCGCCGACCACGTGCGCCGCCAGTACCAGCACTTCGTCGTCGACGAGTACCAGGACGTCAGCCCGCTCCAGCAGCGGCTGCTCGACCTCTGGCTCGGCGACCGGGACAACCTCTGTGTCGTCGGTGACGCCAGCCAGACGATCTACTCCTTCACCGGAGCCACCCCCGACCATCTGCTCAACTTCCGCACGCGCCACCCCGGGGCCACTGTGGTCAAACTGGTCCGGGACTACCGCTCCACGCCCCAGGTCGTCCATCTGGCCAACGGGCTGCTCTCGCAGGCGCGCGGCCGGGCCGCCGAGCACCGGCTCGAACTGGTCTCGCAGCGCGAGTCCGGACCCGAACCCGCCTACCTGGAGTACGCGGACGAGCCCGCCGAGGCCGAGGGCACCGCTCGTCGCATCAGGGACCTGGTTGCCGCCGGTGTCCCGGCCGGTGAGATCGCCGTCCTCTACCGGGTCAACTCCCAGTCCGAGGTCTATGAGCAGGCCCTCGCGGACGCGGGCGTGCCCTACCAGCTCAGGGGCGCGGAGCGGTTCTTCGAACGTCCGGAGGTGCGGGAGGCGGGCGTCGCGCTGCGCGGCGCGGCCAGGGCGGGGGGCAACGACTCCCTGCTGGACGATGCGGAGGGGCTGCCCTCCGCAGTGCGGGCAGTGCTCTCCACCAAGGGCTGGACCAGCGAGCCGCCCGCCGGATCAGGAGCGGTGCGCGACCGCTGGGAGTCCCTCGCCGCCCTCGTCAGGCTGGCCGAGGACTTCGAACAGGCCAGGCCGGGCGCGACCCTCTCCGACCTGGTGGCCGAGCTGGACGAGCGGGCGGCCGCCCAGCACGCCCCGACGGTCCAGGGCGTCACGCTGGCCTCGCTGCACTCGGCGAAGGGCCTGGAGTGGGACGCCGTGTTCCTGGTCGGGCTGACCGAGGGCATGATGCCCATCACCTACGCCAAGACGGACGAGCAGATCGAGGAGGAGCGCCGGCTGCTCTACGTCGGCGTCACCCGGGCCCGCTTCCACCTCTCCCTGTCGTGGTCGCTGGCGCGCTCACCCGGTGGCCGGGCGGGCCGCCGCCCGAGCCGGTTCCTGAACGGGCTGCGCCCTGGTTCGGGGGCGCTCGGCGGCAGGCCGACCGCAGGTGGCGGCGGCGGGATCGAGCGACCGGCAGCCGCTCGCCGCAAACGGCGCGGACCCGCGCTCTGCCGGGTATGCGGCAAGACCCTGACCGACGCCGGCGAGATGAAGCTGATGCGCTGCGACGACTGCCCGTCCGACATGGACGAGGCGCTGTACGAGCGGCTGCGCGACTGGCGTGCGGTGCGGGCCCGCGACATCGGCCAGCCCGCGTACTGCGTGTTCACCGACAAGACGCTGATGGCCATCGCCGAGGCGGTGCCCGGCAGCGAGGGCGAGTTGGCCGGGATCTCCGGCGTCGGCGCGCGGAAGCTGGGCCGGTTCGGCGCCGCCGTGCTGGACATCTGCGCAGGTGGGGACGGGGCGGAGGGAGGTTCGGAGGCTGACGAGGAGATGTGAGAAAAACTCGTCGAAAAAATAGTTTGCGCCCGCCCCAGTCATCACCATAGGTTCTTAACCACGGGAACAGCGACTTCTCTGAAGCCCTGATCCTGTGCTGTACTTATCCGAATACGTAGGACCGGCTCTGCCGGTCCCCAGAGACGCCGAGAGGAGGCGATTGAAGTGATCAGCATCATCGAGACCAACAAAATGACCGATCTTTCGGTCGTCTCCGCCTGCTCGCTCGGCCTCGCCTGCTCGTCGGCTTCCTCGCTGCGTGGCACCGGTATGTCCGGCATTTCCGCCGCCAGCCCGCTGCCCCTGGCAAGCCTTCCCGTGCGGGAGCGTAATGAGCGACCGACCCAGGCACCGGCAGCAGCAGTAGCGAAGGGACAGGCCCAGGCCTATGCCTTTGCGGCCGTCGGTGCGGGAGCGGAATCCGGAGCCAAGAAGCAGACGACGCACCACCACACGATGTGGGCCTTCCGTGGGCCTGAACCCTGGAGTGATCCAGCCTGATCGACGATCAGGCCGGCGCCTTCAGGGCCGCGGAACCCCACTCGGGATCCGCGGCCCTTTTGTTTTGTCCGAACGGACGAGACAGCGCGAAGGAGCCTCGGGACAAGCAAGACCTGGTACCAGCCGCCCCCCGGCCAACCGGCCGGAAACGACCAGACGAGGACACCACCACCGTGCAACTCGAAGCGCACGCCCCGTCCGTACCGCCTTCCGAAACGATCTCCCCGCCCGGCCTCACGGAGGACTCCACCTTGATCCCCCTCACTGCGCTCACCGCGCTCGACGACGCCATCGAGAACCTCGGCGTACCCGTTCCCTGCCGTTCCTACGACCCCGAGGTCTTCTTCGCCGAGTCGCCGGCCGACGTCGAGTACGCCAAGTCCCTCTGCCGCACCTGTCCGCTCGTCGAGGCCTGCCTCGCCGGCGCCAAGGAGCGCCGCGAGCCGTGGGGTGTCTGGGGTGGCGAGCTCTTCATCCAGGGCGTCGTCGTCGCTCGCAAGCGGCCGCGTGGCCGTCCGCGCAAGAACCCGGTCGCGGCGTGACCGCCGATCTGGGGGCCATGGCCCCCAAGCCCATGAACCGCATTGGAACCATCGACCGTCCCCTGACCCACGACCCCCGAAACCAGGCAGCAATGACCGTCCCCACGAGGGAGCCCGTCGGCTCCGCGACACCGAACGTCACCATCATCGGCGCGAACGACTCGCGTCAGAACAGGACCCGTGAAATGCAACTCATCCCAGAAGCCCTGGCTCGTGCGCATATGCACGACCGCCTGCGGGAAGTCGACGCGGAGCGTCAGGCCGTGCGCCTGATCAACGCGCGACGGATGCAGCGCAGGGCTGAGCGCGCTTCGATGCGTGCCCGCCGTGCGCTGGCCATGGCGGTCATGCACTGAACCAAGCAGGACAGCACACCGGTACCGTCCGCCGAGGGGCAGCCGCTCTCTGCTCCTCGGCAAGCAGTACCCACCACGCCAGGACCCCTACCGCGGGGCCGGTCCATTCGGACCGGCCCCGCAGTCGTTCCCGGGGTCGTCCACCGCGGTGCCGGTGCCAGGACCGGTGCCGTGCCACCGTGGCGCGCGCGGTCACGTGGCGGGCGAACCATGACGGACCCTGCGATGCCGTGGTGGCTGCGCCGCGCCGAAGCGCGGCGGCGGAGTTATCGTCACGAAGTGGACGAGCAGACTCATCGCCCCGGAGCGGGTGGTGCCGAGGATGTCGTATGCGCCCTGTGCGGGACCCGCTCCGGGGGCGAGACCGCACCGCCGACCTGGCTCTGTTCCGTCGAGAACGGCACGCGTCGTTACTACTGCGACGACTGCGCGCGCACGCACATCAGGGCGATCGAGGGCCGCCTCGACTCCGACTGGTGGTAACGGACCACGCCGCCCTCTTCGTGCCCGGCCGGAGGCCGGCTACCGCGCCTCCACGCCGGCCGTCGCCCCCGCTGTGGGCTCCGCCCCCTCGAACCCTGCCGCTGTCTTGTCGGTCTGAGATCCTTCGGCCGGCGTCTCGTCGGGCAGGGCCTCTTCGGCCGGTGACTCCTCGGCCGTCGTCTCCTCGGCCCGGTTCTCCTGGTCCTGAGGCAGGAATCCCGGGAGCCAGGACTCCAGTTCCTCACGCAGCCGGACCGTGGCACCGAGCTGGCACAGCACCCCGATCGTGCTCAGTGTCACCCGGTGTATCAGGAGGTAGGCGGGCGGCAGATTCAGCTGCTTGCCCAGCTGATGAGCGGGAGAACGCGGGTCCGCTATGCGAGCGGCCTGATTGCGCATCCAGGTCCGGCTGAAGGTGAACTCGTCCACCTCGGCCGGTTCGATGATCGGGAGGAGGTAGTCGAGGACCGCATCCGGGTCGAGGTCGATCGAGTCCTTGACGAACCCCTCTCCACACAGCAGCTCGTACACGGAGTCCGCGTCTCCCTGAAGCGTCAGCCGCAAGGAGTCTCCGATGGTCTGCGGCAGCCCCCCCGGCAGCCGGTCCACCGTGCCGAAGTCCAGCACTCCCAGGCGCCACTGAGCCTCACCGGAGTCCACGGTGCTGTCCGGATCGCTCCCGTCCCCGCTGTCCGCCGCGTTGGACGGGTCCGCGGGCAGCAGCCGGAAATTGCCCGGGTGCGGGTCCGCGTGCAGCAGCCCGGTGCGCGCGGGGCCGGAGAACAGGAACCTGGCCAGCAGCTGCCCGGCCCGGTCCCGCTGTTCAGGGGTCCCGTCGGCGATCACGTCGGCCAGCGGAACACCGTCCATCCATTCGGTGACCAGCACCTGGTCGGACTGGTGGACCACCCCGGGGACCACCACATCGGGATCGTCAGCGAACTCCTCGGCGTGCTCCCGCTGTGACTGCGCCTCCTGCTCGTAGTCCAGCTCCTCCGACACCCGGTCGCGCAGCTCCGTGATGAGCGGCTTGATGTCCATGCCGGGGATCAGCGGACCGAGCAGCCGGGCGAACCGGCTGAGCTGTGTGAGATCCGAGAGCAGCGCCTCACCGGCGCCCGGGTACTGCACCTTCACGGCGACGTCCCGGCCGTCGTGCCACACCGCTCGGTGCACCTGCCCGATGGATGCGGCGGCTGATGGCTTGTCCTCGAATTCCAGGAACAGCTCCCGCCAGTCCTCACCGATCCGCTCCGCCAGCACCGCGTGGACCGTGGCGCTCGGCAGGGGAGGGGCGGCCTCCTGAAGTTTGGTCAGGGCCGCGCGATAAGGACCCGCGACCTCCTCCGGCAGGGCGGACTCGAAGACTGACAGGGCCTGCCCCAGCTTCATGGCACCGCCCTTCAGCTCCCCCAGCACCTTGAAGAGCTGTTCGGCGGTGCGCTGCTGGACTTCACGGGCGACCAGTTCCGCGGACTTCCCGCCGATGCGTTTTCCCAGCCCCCACGTGGCGCGGCCTGCGAACCCCAAAGGCAGCGCGGCCAGCTTGGCGGTTCGGGTGACCGCCTTCCGGGGAAGATCAGACATATGCCCCTCCAAGTCCCAGACTGCCGCGCTGCGTGCGGCGGTTACCCGGCCATTGTGTCGTGCGCCGTGCCGGCCGCGGAGGCGCGCACCCCCTCAGTGTGACCACCTGCTCCGCAGGAACAGTCGATGTGTGCTCCGATCTGCTCGGACCGCCAGTCCAACAGCGGCAGCGCGGCCTCCCAGCGGGCCCCGGTGCTGGCCGGCAGCTCACCGTCGAGGAAGGCCAGCGCATGGGACGCCCCGAGTCCTGCCACCGCCGTGGCGAGTGCCAGGTCGCACGCCTGTACGGCCTTGCGCCGGCCGGACTGCCACTGGGCCAGCATCCTCGGCCACTGCGGGTCCCGGTCCCGCCGGTGCAGATCGAGACAGCCCGCACAGGCCGTGCCTCCCGGCAGCACCAGGGGCCCGACGAAGCCGGTGGCCTCGATGACTCCGGCATAGAGATGGGGTGTGCCCGATGTGATCCACGGCTCGGCGGTGCGTGGGTCGGGGACGTAGACGGACAGGCCGTCGCGAGGGGCGACGACGATCAGGGACAGGCCGGGCTCCCCGATCGAGCATCCGGCCGGGGACTGCGTGGTCCGAGGGGCTGGGCCGGGGGAGGCGCGGCGGACCAGTTGCCGTGCCGCCGAGTCCCGGCGTTCTCCGACCGCCGAGGCCGGCAGGCCGGCGGGCGATACGTCGCACGGTTCGACGCATCCGCCGTCCAGCACTTCGACCCAGCCCACCCCGGCCCCGGAGAGCACCGCGGCGATCGCCGCACCGACCCGGCCCGCTCCTCGCACCTGGACACGCATGGAGCGGCGGGCCGCCAGCCGGCGCATCCCTCCTCCTGGTTCGGGATGCATGACGGAGAGCGATGCCAGATCAGGCCGGTGGCGCTCCATCGCGTCCACCCGGTTCCGTAAGGTGTCGGCCTCCGGGCCGCCCGCCCGGACGTCGTCGATGAGTCCGGCATCCATCAACCGCACGACGAGTGTGTCGACTTGATGATCATTCAGGTCGAGGGCTCTCGCTTCTTGGCGCAGCAGGGACATCCCGCGTGTTCCGTCGAGCAGTTCCAGGAAACAGCCCGTCGCGTAATCCATCGGGCCGACCTTGACGGCATGCGCGGGTGTCACGCCGAATTGCACGGTGCCGCTGCCGCGCCATGCGCGGCGCAGTGCGGGCTTCAACATCGGATGCACGGCTTCCCCCGGTCTGTGTGGCTCTGTGACTGTGTGGCTGTGCGGGACCCATTGCCAGAATGGAGCGTGCCGAGGAACCGTGCGGAAAGTTATCCACAGGCGGGGGGTATTAGTCGTTCAAATGGTGCAGCCATGAGGCGGATCAGGCGCGAACCGTGCCGGAGGCGGGACTTCCCCCACTGACAGCGGGTAACGTCGTGGCGTGCCCGCCGACTCGTCACCCGGCTTCGCCGGGGAGACCTCCGCGCGCGGCGCCGGAACCCGCCGGCGCAGTGCGGCCGACCACCAGTCCCGTGCCTCGGCGACGAGCGCGGTCGAGGTCCGCAGGAGCGCCCGCCGCAGCAGAACGGTCTCCGCCTACCGGGAGGGTGATCGCACGATCGTGCTGATTCCGGCCCGGATGTCCGAGGCCGAGGAGCAGCGCTGGGTGAATGTGATGCTGGACAAGCTCGCCGCTCAGGAGAACAAGCGGATCCTCGGCGACAGTGAGCTCGCCGAGCGTGCGGAGCGTCTGTCCACCCAGTATTTCGACGGCCGGGCCCGTCCTGTCTCGGTGCGCTGGGTGACCAATCAGAACACCCGTTGGGGGTCGTGCACCCCGGCCGAGGGCAGCATCCGGCTCTCGCACCGGCTGCAGGGCATGCCGGAATACGTCGTCGACTACGTGCTCGTCCACGAGCTGGCCCACCTTCTGGTCCCCGGGCACGGGCCGCGGTTCTGGCGGCTCCTCGATGCCTACCCCCGTACCGAGCGGGCTCGCGGCTATCTCGAAGGGGTGGTGGCCGCCGACCGGCTGCCCCACCTGCCGGCCGCGCGCGGCGAGTGACGTTCGCGTACGCGCGGCGAGTGACGTGCGCGATTCTGTACCGGGTCTGTACCGGCTTGGCCCAACGCCGGAGTTTGCGGTTAGCCTGACGCGACGCATTCACCTTCCGGATGGGGGACGGTCGTTACGCATGGCCAGGGAATTCCAACGCGGCCACAAGGCCAAGATCAGCGATCTCACGCCGGGGACGGACCTGTACGTAGGTGTGCAGATCGCCGGCCCGGGGCTGACGTTTGACATCAGTTGCTTCGGCCTCGATGTCAATGAGCAGCTCTCCGACGACCGTTATTTCGTCTTCTTCAATCAGCCGAAATCGCCCGAGGAGTCCATTCAGCTCCTTGGTGCGCAAGCAGGTGACACCGAGTCGTTCCGTGTCACTCTGGACCGCATTCCGGCGAACATTCACAAGCTGTCCTTCACCGCGACGCTGGACGGTGCCGGACAGATGTCGCAGGCCGGTCCGGGGTATATCCGGATCGTCGCGGGCGGCGAAGAAGTAGTCAGGTACGCCTTCACGGGCTCGGAGTTCACGACCGAGCGCGCGGTGATGCTGGGTGACTTCTACCTCAAGGACGTATGGCGGTTCGCCGCCGTCGGCCAGGGCTTCGACGGTGGGCTCGACGCGCTGCTGAAGAACTTCGGCGGCGAGGTCGCCGAGGAGGCCCCCGCCGCTCCCCAGCCCCAGGCCGCGGCCCCGTCGTTCGCCCCGCCGGCCCAGGCGGCAGCACCTGCGCCCTCGTTCGGAGCCCCGGCCGCACCGCAGGCCCCACAGCCCGCGCAGCCCTTCGGCGTACCGGCAGCTCAGGCGCCGGCGCCCACTCCGCAGCATCAGCAGATCCATGCCGCGCCGACCATAGCGGCGCCACTGGCTCCGCAGGGCGGCAGCGTTCCGCCGCCCGCGCCCGCTCCGTACGGGCAGCCGGGACAGCAGCCGGGACAGCAGCCGGGGCAGCCGCCCCAGCAGCCGCAGTTCGGGCAGGTCCCGGCCCAGGCCGCGCCCTTCGGACAGGCCCCCGCCCCGTACGGACAGCAGGCCGCGCCGTACGGACAGCAGGCTCCCGCCCCCTACGGACAGCAGGCCCCGAATCCGTTCGGGCAGCAGCCGCCGGGAATGCCCCAAGGCGTGCCGCAGGGTGTGCCGCAGGCCGGAGCCGGCCTGCTGGCCGCGCTCCAGCCGTACAAGGAAACGGCCACCGGGCAGCGCTGGACTCCGCAGAACCAGCAGCTCATGCGCGTCGACCTCACCCTGGGCGGCGGAGCGGGAGTGCTGGCCCGGCAGGGCAGCATGGTGATGTACCAGGGCAAGGTCGACTTCGGCTACAAGGGCGCGGGCTTCGCGGGCCGGATGGTCGGCAACGCCACCGGCCAGGAGATGCAGCTGATGCGCTGTACCGGCCGGGGTCAGGTCTTCCTCGCCGAGGACGCCTCCCATCTGCACGCCATCGAGCTCCAGGGCGACGGCATCTGCGTCTCGGCCGAGAGCGTCCTCGCCTTCGACGAGTCGCTCCAGCACGAGGTCCGCAGGATCGAGGGCCACGGCATTCCCGGCGGCGCCCTGTTCACCATGCAGTTCCAGGGCACCGGCACCGTCATCGTCAAGACGCACGGAGTCCCGGTCGTCCTTCCGGTCACCCCGACCACGTTCGCCGACTGCAACGCCGTCGTGGCGTGGTCCGCCGCGTCCCAGGTGATCATCTCCAGTCAGGTCCGGCTGCGTCGCAACGCCTATCCCGGACACAGCGGAGAGACCGTGAACCTCCAGTTCCGGGGTGCTCCCGGCAACTTCATCGTCGTCCAGCCCTACGAGGTCTGAGGGAGCCCGTCATGAACCAGCAACTCGCGGGCTACGCCCCGACCCCCGTCACGGCCCGGATGGAGAACCACGGCCATTCGATGCTGAAGGTCGCCATGGCGACCGGGCAGGACCTCTTCGCGCGCACCGGTTCTATGGTGTCGTACGAGGGCTTCATCCAGTACGAGCCCAACCCGCCCGCCGTCCGCCAGATGGCATCCCAGTGGATCACCGGCGAGGGCGCGCCCCTGATGAAGTGCGCCGGGGACGGTCTGCTCTACCTCGCCGACTACGGCGCCGACGTGGTCGTCATCAATCTCAACAACGACTCCATCTCGGTCAACGGCACCAACCTCCTCGCCTTCGACAGCCACCTCACCTGGGGTGTCGAGAGGGTCAAGGGGCTCGCCAAGTTCGCCGGCCAGGGTCTGTGGAACGTCTGTGTCTCCGGCACCGGCTGGGTCGCGATCACCTCGCGCGGCACGCCGATCGTCGTCGACTGCGGACGCGGCGAGGACGAGACGTACGTCGACCCGGACGCCCTCGTGGCGTGGTCCCCGAACCTGAAGGTGAAGGGCAAGCGCAGCTTCAAGGCCTCCTCGCTCATCGGGCGGGGCAGCGGCGAGGCGTTCCAGATGGCCTTCTCCGGCCAGGGGATCGTCGTCGTCCAGCCGAGCGAGGACAGTACCGACCGCCTGCGCGTACGGGCCTGACGGGGAGGGAGAACACACCATGCAGAGTCCGCTTTTCAGCTACACGGAACAGCAGTCCCAGGAGCGCTACACGGTCCAGAACCCGCAGCTGCTGCGGGTTTCGCTGACCGGGCACGACGACGTCCTCGCCCGTAAGGGGGCCATGGTCGCGTACCAGGGGCTGATGGAGTTCGACGGCGAGTACCAGTCGCACAGCCAGCGCAACGCCCGCGCCGCCACCGGTGAGGGCCTCGACCTGATGCGCTGCTCCGGGCAGGGCACCGTCTACTTCGCCAACCTCGCGCAGTACGTCCACGTGGTGGACGTCGACCACGACGGGCTGACCGTGGACAGCGCCTATGTCCTGGCGCTCGACTCGGCGCTCCACACCGAGGTCATCGCCGTGGACAGCCAGTACGGCATCTCGGGCACCGGCAAGTACCAGCTCAACATCTCCGGCACCGGCAAGGTCGCGCTGATGACCTCCGGCCAGCCGCTGATGATGCAGGTCACGCAGGACAAGTACGTCAATGCCGACGCCGACGCGATCGTCGCCTGGTCCAGCTCCCTGAGGGTGCAGATGCAGGCCCAGACACACTCGTCGGGAGTGTTCCGCCGGCGTGGCAACACGGGCGAGGGCTGGGAGCTGAGCTTCCTCGGACAGGGCTTCGCCCTGGTGCAGCCGAGCGAGGTGCTGCCGCCGCAGAGTGCCCAGATCGGCCAGGGCCTGCGTGCCCAGTACGGCATGGGCCAGCAGGGGGCCCACGGCCAGAACCAGAACAACGCCTGGAACTGAGCAGCGAGCCGTCAGCTCCATGTACGGGGTGAGGCGGGCGCGGCGACGGTAACGGTAAGGGGCGGCCTCCAGGGAGGCCGCCCCTTACCGTTACCGTCGTGCTTCCTACCGCGGGCCGCCGCCCAGGGCCGCGCGCGTACGTTCCAGCAGACGGACCACAGAGGAGTCGGCGACCTCGGCGACCTCGTCGTAGGCGAACCAGCGCAGATCGAGCGACTCCTCGCTGATCCGCTCCGCCGCGCCCGGAGGCGCCAGCGCGGCGTACTGGACATCCAGGTGCCAGTGGCACGGTGCGGGGATCGGATGGCGGTCCAGGATCACGGGGCCGCCCGGCAGCAGGGCCAGTCCGGCGATGCCGGACTCCTCCGTCGCCTCACGCAGCGCGGCGGCGGCCAGGGTGGCGTCCCCGGGCTCGCAGTGGCCGCCCATCTGCAACCACATCCGCAGCTTCCGGTGCAGTGTCAGCAGCACCTTTCCGCGCTCCGGGTCGATGACCAGGGCGCTGGCCGTCAGATGCCCGGTCTCGCATGCCTTCCACATGCCGTCGGGGTGCAGTCCGAGATGGTCCAGATAGGCGCGCCGCAGTTCTTCCTGTGCGGGATCCTCGCCGGCCGCGTAGTTCTTCAGGACGAGAACGGCGTCGTCGTGCAGGGTCACTTGTCGGTGTCGCCCTTGCCGTCGCTGTCCTTGGGGCCGTCCTCGGGGCCGTCCTCGGCGTCGCCATCCGTACCGGCGGCGGGCTTCTGCGGACCCTTTGCCGCCTCGCCGAGCATCTTGTCCAGCTCGGAGAAGTCCACCTGCTCGTGGTGGACGAAACCGTCCGGATCGTCCAGATCATGAGCGGTCGGCAGCATGTCGGGGTGCTCCCACAGCGCGTCGCGCCCTTCCAGACCTCGCGCGTCCGTGAGCGAGGCCCACAGCCGCGAGGCGTCGCGCAGCCGCCTCGGACGCAGCTGGAGTCCGATGAGCGTGGCGAAGGTCTGCTCGGCGGGACCGCCGGAGGCACGGCGCCTGCGCATCGTCTCGCGCAGCGCGTCGGCGGAGGTCAGCCGGGACTTCGCGGCCTCGTGCACGACGGCGTCCACCCAGCCCTCGACGAGCGCGAGCGCCGTCTCCAGACGGGCCAGGGCCGCCTTCTGCTCCGGCGTGTCCTCCGGCTGGAACATGCCCTGCTGAAGGGCGTCCTGCAACTGCTCCGGGTGGGACGGGTCGAACTGACCGACCACGTCCTCCAGCTTGCTGGTGTCGACCTTGATCCCGCGTGCGTACCCCTCCACCGCGCCGAACAGATGCGAGCGCAGCCACGGCACATGGGCGAAGAGCCGCTGGTGAGCGGACTCGCGCAGGGCCAGGTACAGCCGCACCTCGTCCTGCGGCACGCTCAGGTCCTTGCCGAAGCGCTCGACGTTCAGCGGAAGCAGCGCGGCCTTGCCGGCCGGTCCGAGCGGCAGCCCGATGTCGGTGGAACCGACCACCTCACCGGCCAGCACGCCGACGGCCTGCCCGATCTGCTGGCCGAACATCGCGCCGCCCATCGACCGCATCATGCCGATCAGCGGGCCCGCCATCGCCTGCATCTCCTCGGGCAGCACGTCGCCCATGGCGAGGCCGACACGCTCGGCCACCGGGTCGACCAGCTTCTGCCAGGCGGGGAGGGAAGCCTCGACCCACTCGGCACGGCTCCACGCCACCGTCGAGACGGAACCCGAGGGCAGTGACGTCACACCGTCCAGCCACAGATCCGCCAGGCGCAGCGCCTCGTCGACCGCGGCACGCTCGGACGGGCCCACGCTCGCGTCCTTGGTGCCGTCAGGGGTGCCCTGCGACACCGTCTGGCGGGCGATCTGCTTGGCCATGTCCCAGTTCACGGGACCGCCCTCGTAGCTCAGCATCTGGCCGAGCTGCTGGAAGGCGGCGCCCAGGTCGTTCGGGTTCATGGAGCCGAACATGGCGGCGAAGGGGTTGTCACCGCCCGCGCCGGGGCCGAAGCCGAACGGGTTCGCCGGACCGCCCGAACCCTGCCCACCTCCGGTGGGGTCGTTCTTCTTGCCCTGGTCGCCGTCGTCCGGCTCCTCCGGCGGAAGGCCGAATCCGAATGGGGTGTCACTCACGGGTTTCCTCGGCTCATAGGGCCGCCGGCTCGAACCGACGGCGACTGCCCGACATCACCATCCAGCGTAGACACCAAGTCCGCTCGGGGCCTCAGTGCTACGCCTGCTCCCGGCCTGCGGCAGGATGGACGCCACCTGGTACGTACGCGTCATTCGGGTACGTACTGAAGACAACCGCTGGAGACGCCCGGTGAGTTCCCCAGATCCTCAGGTTCGCGCAGCGCGAAACCTGGCCGACCGTTCGCCCGAGAACACGACCGAGAACGAGTACGAGAACAAGTCCGTCCGCAGCCGCTCCAGGAGCCGCGGCCCTGTCGTGGCCGTCACCGGAGCCGCGACGGGCGTGGGTGCGCTGCTCACGGCACGCCTGGCGGCCTCCGAGGAGATCAAGCAGGTCATCGCCATCGACGAGCGCCGCGGAGAGGTCTCCGAGGCGACGTGGCACATCCTCGACGTCCGCGACCCGGCCATCGCGGAGAAGCTGCGCGGCGCCGACGTGGTGGTGCACCTGGCGCTCGATCTCGATCTGGAGACCGATCCCGCCGCCCGTACCGCGTACAACGTGCGCGGCACGCAGACCGTGCTGACCGCGGCCGCGGCCGCGGGTGTCCACCGCGTCGTGCTGTGCACCTCGGCGATGGTCTACGGCGCGCTGCCCGACAACGACGTGCCGCTCGCCGAGGACGCCGAGCTGCGCGCCACGGCCGAGGCGACCGGCGTCGGCGACCTCCTGGAGATCGAACGGCTCGGCCGCCGCGCACCCCGCGCCCACCCCGGACTCCACGTCACCGTGGTCCGTCCCACCGTGCTCGTCGGCGGTACGGACACGGCGCTGACCCGCTACTTCGAGTCGCCCCGCCTCCTGGTGGTCGCCGGATCGCGGCCCGCCTGGCAGTTCTGCCACGTCGACGACCTGGTCGAGGCGCTGGAGTACGCCGCGCTGGAGAAGATCGACGGGGAGTTCGCGGTCGGCTGCGACGGCTGGCTCGAGCAGGCGGAGGTCGAGGAGCTCAGCGGCGTCCGCCGGATGGAGCTGCCCTCGGCCGTCGCACTCGGCGCGGCGGCCCGGCTGCACCGGATCGGCCTGACCCCGTCACCGGCGGGCGACCTGGCGTACACGATGCATCCCTGGGTGGTGAGCGTGAGCCGGCTGCACGATGTGGGGTGGCGGCCGCGCTGGACCAACGAGGAGGTGCTCGCGGCACTCCTCGAAGAGGTCGAGGGGCGCCACACCGTCGCCGGCCGCCGGCTCGGCCGCAAGGACGCGACCGCGGCCGGGGCCGCCGGTGCGACCGTGGCACTGCTCGGTACCGCTGCCCTGGTGCGCCGCGCCCGCAAGGCGCGCCGCCGTTTCTAGGGCGTGGACCGGCCGCGACCGGTCGCCGCACGGCGGGCGGGGCCGGACGGACGTGGGGCCCGTTCCATGGGCGCCTGCCGCCGGCGGTGACTCCGGGGCGGCTCCTGTAGAAGGCTCCAAGCCGCCCGGCGGCCCGCCGGGTGAAAGCCGTATTCCGCGATGCCTCGGCGGTACGGCACGATGGTGGCCATGGCACCCACGTATGACCACCCGGGCGAGCAGGCGGCACAGGATCCCATCCGGCTCCTGGAGATCCGCGACACACCGCTTTCGGTGGACGAGGTCTTCCGTGCCGTGGGCGACGACGCGGCGGGTGGCACCGCGCTCTTCGTCGGCACCGTGCGCAACCACGACGGCGGGCAGGACGTCGGGGCGCTCGGTTACTCGTGCCACCCCTCGGCGCAGGACGAGATGCGCCGCGTGGCGGAGAAGGTCGTCGCCGGATTCCCGGTCCGTGCGCTGGCCGCAGTCCACCGTGTGGGTGAACTGGAGGTGGGCGATCTCGCGGTGGTGGTGGCGGTCTCCTGCCCGCACCGGGCGGAGGCCTTCGAGGCCTGCCGCAAGCTGATCGACGACCTCAAGCACGAGGTTCCGATCTGGAAGCACCAGCGCTTCTCCGACGGCACGGAGGAGTGGGTCGGCGCCTGCTGAGCGCAAACCGTGCAGGCGGACATCCACCCCGATTTGCGTAACCGCACCCCTGCCATGAGCGTTAGTTCCGCGGATGGTTAATCTGCTGATCATTCAGTTGCGGTTGCTCATGAGGCAGGGAGGTCGTCATGGCAGCACTCGCCTGGTTGTTGATTCCGCTTTTCGCTGCGTTCGGTGCTGCGATATGGGGAAGCTGGGCCGCCCGTAATCGCACGACCGGCGATGTCACCGAGCTCGCCGGCTACGCCCGGTTCCGTGAAGCGATGGAGCGTTCACACTCCGCTTCCGAGCCCGTCGAGCAGGTCTCGAACGTCTGACGCCGCGCCGGGCGTACACAGTCGCCAATCCACCGCCCGTTCCCTCCGGCTCTGCCGCCCGTCGCCCTTGCCGCACCCAGCCGCGGTCCGCGTACGGACCGGCCCCGGCGGTGCACTGACAGGCGTTTCCCGTACTGTCGTTCCATGCCACGCCGCACCGCGACGATGCTCGCGTCCACTCTGATCCTGATCGTGCTGCTCTGCGCAGCCCTGGTGATCAAAGTGCCGTACTCGGAGATGTCACCCGGGCCGACCGTGAACACCCTCGGCAAGGTCGACGGCGAGCCCGTCCTGCAGATCAGCGGGCACAAGACGTACGAGACCTCCGGCAACCTCAACATGACGACGGTCAGGGTCACCGGCGCCGACTACCGGATGAACCTCGTCGAGGCCGTCTACGGATGGCTGGGCCACGACAGCGTGGTCGTGCCCCACGACACGCTGTACCCGAACGGCAAGACCGAGGAGCAGTCGACCCAGGAGAACGCCGAGGAGTTCAGCCAGTCCCAGGAGAGTGCCAAGGTCGCGGCACTCACCGAGCTGGGGATTCCGGTGTCGTCGCGGGTCGTGGTCTCCACCGTCCTCAAGGACAGCCCCTCCCAGGGCAAGCTGCACGCGGGCGATGTGATCAAGGCCGTCGATGCCACCGCGGTCAAGCAGCCCGAGGACGTGGCGAAGCTCGTCACCAAGCACAAGCCCGGCCAGGACGTCACCTTCACGGTCGTCCCGGCCAAGACCGCGGCGGCGGCCGAGAAGGCCGGCAAGGAGCCCGAGGGCACCGAGAAGGTCACCATCACCACGGAGAAGGCCCCCAAGGAGAACCGGGCGATCGTCGGTATCCAGGCGGGGACCGACCACACCTTCCCGTTCGAGATCGACATCAAGCTCGCCGACGTGGGCGGCCCCAGCGCCGGTCTGATGTTCTCCCTGGGCATCATCGACAAGCTGACCCCGGGCCAGTTGACGGGCGGCAAGTTCATCGCCGGCACCGGGACGATGGACGACACGGGCAAGGTCGGGCCGATCGGCGGGATCAACATGAAGCTGGTCGGCGCGCGCGACGCCGGTGCACGCTACTTCCTGACACCCGACGAGAACTGCGAGGCGGCCGCCTCCGACACCCCGGACGGACTCACGCTGGTGAGGGTCAAGACCATCGACGACGCCAAGAAGTCGCTGGAGAAGATCCGCACCGGGGACACGGCCGCACTGCCGAGCTGCTCGACAGGCTGACCCCGCGCCCCCGGGGCGGGACCGCGGGGTCAGGACTCGAAGGTCGCGGCCAGCGCCTCGGCCAGCCCCGGCACCAGGCCGGCGCCGGTCAGCACGTCGTTGGGCGAGTCCTTCTCGCGCAGGCGCACGGCCGACTCGCGGGCGCCGTCCCGCAGGACGGCCACGGTCATCCGCACCTCCTGCCGGTCGGGGTGCTTGGCCACCCACTTGGTCAGCTGGGCGTCGTCGAGGCCCTCCGGCACGGAGGCCTCGGCGGACGGCGGCAGCATCAGCCGCTCGACCGTCATCGCGCACCCGACGACCGCGTCGGGCCAGGCGATCGTGGCGAGGAACTCGTCCAGCGCGGTGCCTGCGGGAAGCTCCTCCTGCTCGACGGGGGTGAGCGCGGCGGCCTTCGAGCCCTCGTCGTCGAGACCGAGCTGAGCGGCGAGGCCGGGCTCCTGGGCCCGCAGCCGTGCGGTGTCGACAAGGGCGAAGAGGCGGGCGGGCTGGTCCCAGCCGAGGCCGGAGATGTATGCGTCGATTTCGAGCACCGCGACGGTGAGCGGGCTCGCGGCCATCGGAGGGCCTGAAGAGGAAACGTTGGACATGGACAACATCCTGCCTCCTTCCGCCCCGGGAACGGGAACTAGGTAAAGCCTCAGTAAGTTGCATAGGTGGGCTCTACGATCGCTGGGCCCGCTCCACACGACCGCGAACTTTGAGGTGCGCACGTTGGCTTTCCAGATGCCGGACCGCGGCGGAGGCCCGACCGGGCCACGGATCAGAGTCGGCCGCCCGTCCCGGCGTGCCCGAACCCTGCTCATGACACTGGGCGTCCTGGCGGTCCTCGCCATGGCGTTCGTCATGTTCTCCGGGTTCTGGACGGACTGGCTCTGGTACAGGTCGGTCGGATTCTCGTCCGTCTTCACCACCACCCTGTGGACCAAGATCGGGCTGTTCCTCGTCTTCGGACTGCTGATGGCCGTCGCCATCGGTGTGAACATCTGGCTCGCGCACCGGCTCCGGCCGCCGCTGAGCGCGATGTCGCTGGAGCAGCAGAGCCTGGACCGCTACCGGATGGGTCTCGCCCCGTACAAGAAGTGGGTGCTGCTCGCGATCACCGCTCTTGTCGGTCTGATCGCCGGAGCGTCCGCCTCCGGCCAGTGGCGTACCTGGCTGATGTATGTGAACGGGGTGTCGTTCGGCCAGAAGGACCCCCAGTTCCACCTGGACGTGTCCTTCTACGCCTTCGATCTGCCCTGGTACCGCTTCCTGCTGGGCTTCGGCTTCGCGGCTACGGTGCTTTCGCTGATCGCTGCCGCGCTGACCCACTACCTGTACGGCGGGCTGCGCATCACCAGCCCCGGCGCGCGGGCGACGGGGGCGGCCACCGGCCATCTCTCGGTGCTGCTCGGTATCTTCGTCGCGCTGAAGGCCGTGGCCTACTGGCTCGACCGCTACGGGCTCGCCGTGAAGTCCAGCGACTTCAAGGCCACGGACAACTGGACGGGCCTGCGCTACGTCGACGCCAACGCCTATCTGCCGGCGAAGACCATCCTGTTCTGCATCGCCGCGATCTGCGCGGTGCTGTTCTTCGCGACGCTCTGGCGCCGCACCTGGCAGCTTCCGGTGATCGGGTTCGGGCTGATGGTCCTCTCCGCGATCCTGATCGGCGGGCTCTACCCGGCGATCGTGCAGAAGTTCCAGGTCCAGCCGAACGAGCAGGCCAAGGAAGCCCCGTTCATCCAGAAGAACATCAAGGCCACGCGCGACGCCTACGACATCGATGACGCGAAGGTCACCGACTACGCGGGCAAGTCCACCACGGACGACGACACGAAGCTCCGTGCCAGCGCGGACGCCGCGGCCAGCTACCGGGTGATGGACCCCAACGTCGTCTCCCCGGCCTTCCAGCAGCTCCAGCAGAAGAGGAACTACTACCAGTTCCCCAAGACGCTGGATGTCGACCGCTACAAGGACGCGACCGGCAAGGAGCAGGACACGGTCATCGGTCTGCGCGAGCTCAACCTCCAGGGCATCCCCAAGCGCAACTGGATCAACGACCACTTCACCTACACCCACGGCTACGGCGCGATCGCGGCCCGGGGCACCACCACAGGCAAGAACCCGAAGGGATCTCCCGACTTCACCGAGTCCGGTCTGCCGACCACCGGCGAGCTGGGCACGTACCAGCAGGAGATCTACTACGGCGAGAAGACCGAGCAGTACTCCATCGTCGGCGGGCCCCAGAAGGAGCTCGACTACGAGGAGGACGGCGAGAAGACCACCAGCTACAAGGGCAAGAGCGGCGTCAGCCTCTCCAACGCGTTCAACCGCGCCGCCTACGCCGTGGCGTTCAGCGAGCCGCAGATCCTGTACTCGGGAGCCATCGGCGAGGGTTCGAGGATCCTCTACAACCGCACGCCCAAGGAGCGCGTCGAGGCGGTCGCCCCCTGGCTGACCATCGACGGCGACGCCTACCCGGCCGTGGTCGGCGGGAAGATCCAGTGGGTCGTCGACGCGTACACCACGACCAACGGCTACCCGTACGCCTCGCGCACGACGCTCGGTGACACCACGGCCGACTCGCTGACCACCAACCAGCGTGCGGTGGTCGCCCAGCAGAACCAGGTCAACTACATCCGCAACTCGGTGAAGGCCACCGTCGACGCGTACGACGGCAAGGTCACGCTGTACGAGTGGGACACCGAGGACCCGGTCCTCAAGACCTGGCGCAAGGCGTTCCCGGGCACCGTGAAGGCCAAGGCGGATATTCCGCAGGACCTCATGGACCACCTGCGCTACCCGCAGGACCTGTTCAAGGTGCAGCGCGAACTGCTCACCCGCTACCACGTCACGAGCCCCGCGCAGTTCTACAGCGGCAGTGACGCCTGGCAGGTCCCGGACGATCCGACCAACAAGGAGTCCGGTGCCGTTCCGCCGTACTACCTGAGCATAAAGATGCCGGACCAGAAGGCTCAGAAGTTCTCGCTGACGACGACGTTCACGCCCAAGGGACGACCCGACCTGGGGGCGTTCATGGCGGTCGACGCCGACGCGGCCAGCAAGGACTACGGCACGATAAGGCTGCTCAGAGTCACCACCACGGTGAAGGGCCCCGGTCAGGTACAGAGTGAGCTCAACGGCAACGACGACGTCGCCGAGTTCGTGAGGAACCTCAAGGGAACCGACTCCGACATCGAGTACGGCAACCTGCTCACGGTGCCACTCGAAGGCGGCTTCCTCTACATCGAGCCGGTGTACACGCGCGGTGGCACGCAGAACTATCCGCTGCTGCGCAAGGTCGCCGCGTCCTACGGATCGAAGATCGTCTTCGAGAACAGTCTCGGGGAGGCGCTCAACGCGGTCTTCGGGGTGGACGGCTCCGATACGAGCGAGCCACCGGGCGACACCACGGAACCGCCGGGCGACACCACGGAGCCGCCGGCCACCGGTGACGCCGCGCTGAAGAAGGCGATCGCCGATGCGCAGAAGGCCTATACGGCAGGTGAGACGGCCCTGAAGGAACAGGACTGGACCGCCTACGGCAAGGCCCAGGACGAACTGCAGGACGCGCTGGAGCGGGCGGCCGCGGCCCAGCCCAAGTCCGGCAGCCCCGGCACGGCGGACGGTGCGAAGAAGCCGGCGTCGTCGGCCAGTGCCGACAGCGGCGGCTGAGTAACCGGTAAAGCTGCATCCCCGCGTCGTGGTACGGTTTGAACACAACGACGCGGGGTGGAGCAGCTCGGTAGCTCGCTGGGCTCATAACCCAGAGGTCGCAGGTTCAAATCCTGTCCCCGCTACTGAAAGACGAAGGCCCGGATCCTCCAGGGGATCCGGGCCTTCGTCATGTCGTGGTGACTTTTCTGTGCAGTCTGCGTGAAGTGCGGTTCATGAGGCGCGAGTTGGGCACGAGCGTGTTTGACTTGTCTCTCTGTGGGCATGTCGACAAAACGCTGAAGTGACCTCACTGGCCGCGATATACCAGGTGTACGCGGGTTGCGGGTGGTGCGACGATGGTATTTATGGGGGACAGGGCAACTCTGTTGGAGACAGGGCGGTTTGTGCAGCGGCGCGTCCATCCGGCGGAAAAGGCAGCGGATATGGCATTCGCCGATGCCGCCGCGCAGTACAACGACCACATCGGGACCGCCGAGACAGCGGAGTGTGCCGCGACCGTCGAGAGTGCAGAGACCGTGGAGTCCGCCGACGGCGTGGAGCACGCCGAGAGTGCGGAGACCGCGGCGAGCGCGGACGCCGCCGAGAGTGAGGCGCGTCACCGCCGCGCCGCCGACGCGGGGGACACCACCTCGATGAGCGTGCTCGGCGCGCTGCTGCTGCGCCGGGGCGACCTGAGCGGTGCCGAGTCCTATCTGCGTGCGGCCACCGCCGACGGCGACCGTGCCGCGGCCAACAATCTGGGTGTCCTCCTGCACCAGCGCGGATACGCGGACGAGGCGGCCGGCTGGTGGCGGATCGCGGCTGTCGCCGGTTCCGCCGCCGCCGCGCACGCGCTGGGCCGCCACTACCGTGAACGTGGTGACGAGCCCGGCGCCGAGTACTGGCTGCGCCAGTCCGCCGAGCAGGGCCACGCGCTGGGGGCGTACGCCCTCGCCGACCTGCTGGAACACCGAAGCGACGTGGGCGCCGAGCACTGGCTGCGCGCCGCCGCCGAGCAAGGTCACCGCGAGGCGGCCTACCGGCTGGCACGCATGCTGGAGCGCAACGCGACGGACGGCGCGCACGACGCGTTCGGCCGCCACGGCCTGGGCCCCCGTTCCGGACCCGGGTCCGAGGCGGGCGCCGGAGCGCGCGGGCCCGCCGCGCGCAAGGACGACAGCCCGGTCGCCGGCCCCGGCACGGGACGTGTGGGCGAGGCCGAGCAGTGGTACCGGCAGTCCGCCGCCCGGGGGCACCGGCGTGCCGCGCTGCACCTCGGCTCCATCCTCGAACAGCGCGGCGAGCTCAAGGAGGCCGGCCGCTGGTACCTCATCGCCGCGAAGGCGGGCGAGGCGCGGGCCGCCTGTGCCCTCGCCTTCCTGCTGCGCGACGCGGGCGACACGGAGAGCGCCGCCGTGTGGTGGCTGCGCGCCGCCCAGGACGGCGACGGCAACGCCGCCAACGCACTCGGCGCGCTGCACGCGGCCCGGGGCGAGCAGCAGACCGCCGAGCGCTGGTACCGCGCGGCGATGGACGCGGGCGACGTCAACGGCGCGTACAACCTCGGGCTGCTCTGCGCCGCCCAGGACCGCACGCCGCAGGCCGAGCAGTGGTACCGGCGCGCCGCCTACGCCGGACACCGCGAGGCCGCCAACGCGCTGGCCGTGCTCCTGCTCCAGGCGGGTGACGCGACCGGGGCGGAGCCCTGGTTCTCCAAGGCGGCCGAGGCCGGCAGCGTCGACGCCGCCTTCAATCTCGGCATCCTGCACGCCGGGCGCGACGAGGACCGTGCGGCGCTGCGCTGGTACGAGCGTGCCGCGGCGGCGGGCCACACCGAGGCCGCGCTCCAGGTCGGCATGGCGATGCTGCACCACGGCCAGGAGCGCGAGGCCGAGCGGCATCTGCGCTGCGCGGCGGGCGGTGGCAGTGCGGAAGCCGCCTTCCGCCTGGCCGGGCTGCTGGACGCGCGCAGGCCGCCGCCCGGTCCGCCCGTGCTCGGCGAGCCGATGCCGGACAAGACCGAGTGCGAGGAGTGGTACGAGCGCGCGGCCGAGCAGGGGCACCGCCGTGCCCAGGTGCGTGTCGGCATGCTCGCCGCGGCCCGGGGGGACGTGGAGAGCGCCGCCCGCTGGTACCGGGACGCGGCCGAGGCGGGCAGCCGTAACGGGGCCTTCAACCTCGGTCTGCTGCTCGCCCGTGAGGGCAGCGAGCGCGAGGCCGCACTGTGGTGGAGCCGTGCCGCCGACGACGGACACGGACGGGCCGCTCTGCGTCTGGCCCTGCTGGCCGCGCGCCGAGGCGAGCTCACCGAGGGGCAGCGGTGGTGTGCGCGGGCCGTCGAGCTGGGGCCCGCGGAGGTCTCGGAGCGGGCCGCGCGGCTGCGCGAGGCGCTGCATCAGGAGCTGACCGCGTAGCGGCTGCGGCCCCCCGGGCCGCGCGGGCCGCACCGGTGCGACGTGGGGGCGCGGGGGGCCTTCCGGCGCACCGCGGCCCGCTGCGGGGCGAAGCTGCTGCCCGGTGCGGCCTGGTGGGGGTGCCCGGGAAAGGGATTTGCGCTGGTCCAGGGCGTGACGTAGTGTTGCAACCACAACGACGCGGGGTGGAGCAGCTCGGTAGCTCGCTGGGCTCATAACCCAGAGGTCGCAGGTTCAAATCCTGTCCCCGCTACTGAAGACAGAGGGCCGGATCCTTTCGGGGATCCGGCCCTCTGCGCATGTCTCATGGTTCCACGCTCACCGGCTCAGGGCTTGTGGCCCACCGCCTCCCCGTACATCGCCCGGTCCACGGCCTTGTCCTCCTGGACCGGATCGCCCTCCGAGACGCCCGAGTCGGCGTACGCCTTCTGCAACCGGTCCGTCGTGCCCTTGCGGATCTCCCAGTCCATCCGCATCGAGGGGGTCGAGCGAAGCGTGTCCTCGTCGGTCTTCATCAGCCCGGCCAGTTCGGTGACGAAGGCGGGGTCGGACTTGTAGTCGCCCGCGAAGTAGGTGTTCACCGTGCGGATATAGGCCCGGAGGAAGGCGACGCCCGCGTCGGGGTCCTTGTTCAGCAGGTTGGGGCCGAAGAGCAGCCCGCCGAGCGGTTCTCCCACCGGCTGGCCGCCGAGGAAGGCGTACTTCTTGTCGCCGTCCACCTTCCGCCAGATCGGGTCGAGCAGCCAGGCGGAGTCCACACCGCCGTTCTGCAGGGCGGTGAGCACGTCCGCGGAGCCGAGCTGCTGGAAGCTGATCCTGTCGAGGCCGCCGCCGTGCTTCTTCAGCGAGGTGTCCATCGGATACGCGATCACCGAGCCCTTGCCGATCATCGTGCCGAGCTTCCGCCCCGCCATGTCCACGTGATCGGCGCTCTCGCCGTCCTTGAGCCTGACCCACAGGCCGCTCTTCGATGCCGGGTCGGGGGAGAAGTTTCCCGCGACCCACTTGATGGCGAAGCCGCCGTTGATGCCGTTCATCACCGCGGCCTCGGGAGCCGCCCACTGGGCGTCGACGTCCCCCTTGGCGAGCAGGGGCAGGGCGTCAGGGGTGGGGAGCACCTTCAGGGAGACGTCCAGGCCCTCCTTCGCGAACTCGCCCTTGGCGACCGCGACCTGGAGCGGCGCGACGTACTCCGCGCTCAGGGTGCCGGTGGCGACGGTGATCTTCCGCTTCTTCGTGAGCGGCTGGGGGGCCGGAGCCCCCTTGTCGCAGCGGGCGGGCTCGCGGTCGGGTGCGAGATCCGAGGGATCGGTCCAGCCGCCGGTGCCACAGCCGGCGACCGGCCGGACGGTACGCGGCGCGGCGTCGGCGGCGTCGGCGCCGTCCGACGAGTCGGTCCCGGCGCAGCCTGCCGCACCGAGCAGGGACACCGCCACGAGTGCGACGGTGCAGGTCAACGGGGTACGTGTGCGCACAGTTCCTCCGTAAGGGGAGCGGGTTGAGCCGTTCACGACTGACTGCGGCCGCGATCGCGTGGGGCCCACGGGGTGAGCAGCCGGCCCGCGATCCGCACCACTTCGGAGAAGACGACGCCCAGTACCGCCACGCAGACGATGCCGACGAACATCACGTCGTTCCTGAACAGGGCGCGGGAGTCGAAGATCAGGTGTCCCAGTCCGTCGGCCGCCGCGATCTGCTCCGAGGCGACGATGACCAGCACCGCCACCCCCGCGGCGATCCGGGCGCCGACGAGAACGGCGGGGAGCGAGGCGGGAAGCAGGATGTGCCGGAACATCTGCCAGGGCGAGGCGCCGAACACCTGCCCGGCATCCCGGTGACCGGCCGGAACGGCGAGCACGGCCGCCATCGTCGAGATCCAGACGAAGAAGAAGACGGTGGCGGCGACCAGGGCGATCTGCGGCCCTTCGCCGAGGCCGAACATATTGAGGAAGACGGGCAGGAGCGCCAGTTTCGGTACGACGTAGAGGGCGTCGAGCAGCGGTTCCAGGGCGGCCCGGACGAGCGCGAGCGAACCCATCAGCAGGCCGAGGGCGTAGCCCGCGACCGTGCCGATCGCATAACCGCCGAGGACCCGCTTGAGCGTGGCCCACACATCCGGCCACAGTTCGCCGTCGGCCGCGCGGTCCCAGCCGTCGGCGAAGATGGTGGAGGGTGCGGGGTAGACGCGCTCGTCGATCCAGGACCTGGCGGCGGCCAGCTGCCACAGCAGCACGAGGAGCAGCGGTACGGCGACGGCGAGGGCGATCTCCAGGGTGCGGCGTCGGCGGTGAGTGCGTACGGGATGGAGTTCCTGCGGCCCAGGCCTGCGGACCAGGATCTGTTCGCCGGTGCTCGTGGACTTCACGGCTGTGCTCATACCGGGGCCGCCTCTCCGCCGACCTCGCCGCGCAGCAGTTCCCACAACTCGCTCTTCAGCGCGGTGAACTCGGGTGTCGAGCGGATGGAGCCGGTGCGCGGCCGGGCGAACGGAGGGCGGTGTTCGGCGATGAGGCGGCCAGGCCGGGCGGACATCACGAGGACCCGGTCACCGAGCACGATCGCCTCCTCCAGGCTGTGGGTGATGAACAGGGTGGTGGTGCGGGTGGTCTGCGTGAGGTCGAGCAGTTCGTCCTGGAGGATCGTGCGCAGCTGTGCGTCGAGCGCCGCGAACGGCTCGTCCATCAGCAGGATCTCGGGCTCGACGGCGAGTGCGCGGGCGATCGCCACTCGCTGGCGCATCCCGCCCGAGAGCTCGGCGGGATAGGCGCCGGCGAAATCGGCGAGACCCAGCCGGTCCAGCCAGTCGCGCGCCCTGGCATCGGCCACCCGGCGGGGTACGCGCTGGATGTCGAGGCCGAAGCGGACGTTGGCGAGGACGGTCTTCCAGTCGTGGATCCCGTAGTCCTGGAAGATCATCGCGGCCGGCCGGGGCGACGTCGTACGGATGGACAGCTCACCGGCGCTGGGGCGCAGGAGCCCGGCCGCGATTCTCAGCAGGGTGGACTTGCCGCAGCCGGACGGTCCGACGATGCAGGTGAACTCGCCCGGCGCGATGTCGAGATCGACGGGTCCCAGGGCGGCCAGCGCCTTGGCGCCCCGCCCGAAGGAGCGGGAGAGCGCGCGGGCGCGGAGCTTGGGGGCGGTGGTTGTCTGCGCGGTTGCCTGGGGTGGGTTCGGGTGCGGGTCTCCCACGGGTCTCTCCTCGTACACATCGAGGTGCGCAGCCGTCGCGTGGGCGGCTGTGATCGCCGATGACGATATGACGACCCGTCAGATTCGGGAAGGGGGTGCGCAGGGGGTGCGCTCGGCGTGGTGTGTCCGGGGGCCCGCGGAACGCCGGGCGGGCGGGGGCGTCCTGGGTGTATTGCCCGTGGCGCCCACGCGAAACGCCCTCACCGGGAACGTCCGGTGAGGGCGGAGGTGCGTCGAGGTCAGGCGCTCGCGGCGCAGTTCGGGCAGATGCCTCGGTAGGTCATCTCGACGCCGGAGATCATGAAGCCGAAGCGCTCGCCTGCCGGCAGATCCGCGAGCGGGTCGCCCTCCGGGTGTACGTCACGGATGGCGCCGCACCTCGCGCAGACCAGGTGGTGGTGGGGGCGGTGTGCGTTCGGGTCGTAACGCTTGGCCCGGCGGTCGGTGGAGACCTCGATGACCTCGCCCAGGGTCACCATCTCGCCCAGGGTGTTGTAGACGGTGGCGCGGGAGATCTCGGGCAGCTTGGCGACGGCTCGCGCATGGACCTCGTCGGCCGTCAGGTGTACGTGGTCCCCGTCGAGAACCTCGGCCACGACGCGCCGCTGTGCGGTCATGCGCCAGCCGCGTCCACGGAGTCGTTCCAGCAGGTCACTCATGGCGCAAGCCTAACAGTGGGTGAAGTGGATTCCGAATGGGTGTGGCTTTGGATGCCACCTTGACTTGGACTTAGTCCATTGTAGGATCGGCTACGACGTGGGACAGGGCAGGTTGTGCTCGCCATGAGCCATGACGGCATGACGTATGTGCAGGAACAACGCAGGAGGCGCACGTGACACAGGGACCGCTCACCACGGAGGCCGGCGCACCGGTCGCCGACAACCAGAACAGCCAGACGGCGGGCGTCGGCGGTCCGGTCCTGGTGCAGGACCAGTCGCTGCTGGAGAAGCTCGCGCACTTCAACCGTGAACGCATACCGGAGCGCATCGTGCACGCCCGCGGCGCCGGTGCGTACGGCACGTTCACGCTGACGCGTGACGTCTCGCAGTGGACGCGGGCGAAGTTCCTCTCCGAGGTCGGCAAGCAGACCGAGACCTTCCTGCGCTTCTCCACCGTCGCGGGCAACCTCGGATCCGCCGACGCGGTACGCGACCCGCGTGGCTTCGCGCTGAAGTTCTACACCGAGGACGGCAACTACGACCTCGTCGGCAACAACACCCCGGTGTTCTTCATCAAGGACGCCATCAAGTTCCCCGACTTCATCCACACCCAGAAGCGCGACCCGTACACCGGCTCGCAGGAGGCGGACAACGTCTGGGACTTCTGGGGTCTGTCGCCCGAGTCCACCCACCAGGTGACCTGGCTCTTCGGCGACCGGGGCATCCCGGCCACGCTCCGTCACATGAACGGGTACGGCTCGCACACCTACCAGTGGAGCAACGAGGCCGGCGAGGTCTTCTGGGTCAAGTACCACTTCAAGACCGACCAGGGCATCAAGAACCTCACCCAGGACGAGGCCAACAAGCTCGCCGGTGAGGACCCGGACAGCCATCAGCGCGATCTGCGCGAGTCCATCGAGCGGGGCGACTTCCCGTCCTGGACCGTGCAGGTGCAGATCATGCCGGCGGCCGAAGCGGCGACGTACCGCTTCAACCCGTTCGACCTCACCAAGGTGTGGCCGCACGAGGACTACCCGCCGGTCGAGATCGGGAAGCTGGAGCTCAACCGGAACCCGGAGAACATCTTCGCCGAGACCGAGCAGTCGATCTTCAGCCCCGCGCACTTCGTGCCCGGCATCGGCCCGTCCCCCGACAAGATGCTCCAGGGCCGTCTCTTCGCGTACGGCGACGCGCACCGCTACCGCGTCGGCATCAACGCCGACCACCTGCCGGTCAACCGCCCGCACGCCACCGAGGCGCGGACCAACAGCCGTGACGGGTATCTGTACGACGGCCGTCACAAGGGTGCGAAGAACTACGAGCCGAACAGCTTCGGCGGGCCGGCCGAGACCGGCCGCCCCCTGTGGGAGGCCACCCAGGTCACGGGCGGCACCGGCACCCACGAGGCGCCGAGCCACGCGGAGGACAACGACTTCGTGCAGGCCGGGAACCTCTACCGGCTCTACTCCGAGGACGAGAAGAGCCGGCTGATCGACAACCTCGCGGGGTTCATAGCGAAGGTCTCGCGCGACGACATCGCCGAGCGTGCGATCAACAACTTCCGCCAGGCCGACGGGGACTTCGGCAAGCGGCTGGAGGCGGCCGTCCAGGCCCTGCGCGGCTGAAGGGCTGTCCCCGGGCCCTCTCGTCCGGACCGTGCCGGGCCGGCTCGGGTTCTCCGTTCCGGCGGCCGGCCGGTTCCCCTGCGCGGGGGCCGGCCGGCCGTGCGGCGCCCGTCAGCCGGCCAGCTCCATCGGGTGGCGCCTGGCCGGCGTCCAGCAGCGGATGATGTCGCGCACCGAGACGATGCCGACCGGCCCGTCGGCGTCCAGCACGATCAGATGCCGGAAGCCTCCGTGTGTCATGGCCTCGGCGGCCTCCTCCAGCGTCCAGGTCGGTGCCGCGAAGACCACATCGGTCGTCGTGTGGGCGGACGCGGTCTCGGTGTCGGGGTCCTGCCCCAGCCCGACCGCGTCGAGGATGTCGCGCTCGGTGATGATCCCGAACCCGCAGGTGTCCGGGTCGTGCACGACGGCTGCTCCGATCCGGCGCGCCGACATCAGCCGGGCGGCCTCGCGGAGGGTGTGGGCCGGGCCGATGGTGAGGACCATCGTGCTCATGGCGTCGCGGACGAGCATGAGGGGAGCCACCTCCTGCGTGAAACGGATTCTGTGAGCCGATTCACAAGTTCACAAGTGGGGGGACTCTCAGAGTGGCACCGATGCGGGGCGGCAACAAGGGGGAGTGAAGGTCGTTGAGGGGGCGTGCGGCAGTGCCGCACGCCCCCTCGTTGGTTCGGCGCGCCTGCTCGGGCCCGGACGCCCCGGTACGGCCTCGGGCCCGGACGGCCCGGTACGGCACGCTCAGTAGCGCTGGTTCAGATAGCCGAGCAGTTCGTGGTGGAGCGTCCCGTTCGAAGCCGCGGCATTTCCGCCACCCGGTCCGTCGACCCCGTCCAGGCTGGTGAACCGGCCGCCGGCCTCCTGGACGATGATCGCGTTCGCCGCCATGTCCCAGAGGGAGAGCTCCGGCTCGGCGCAGATGTCGACGGAACCCTCGGCGACCATCATGTACGGCCAGAAGTCCCCGTACCCACGGGTGCGCCAGCAGGCCCGGGTCAGGTCCATGAAGCCGTCCAGCCTGCCCTGCTCCTCCCAGCCGGTCAGCGAGGAGTACGCGAACGAGGCGTCCGCGACGCGCTCCACCTTCGAGACCTGCAGCCGGGTCGCCGAGGTCAGGCTCCGGCCGGAGAACGCGCCCGCCCCCTTCGCCGCCCACCACCGCCGCTGCAGCGCGGGCGCGGACACCACACCGACCACCGGCTGGAACCCGTCCTCGCCGGCCTCCATCAGCGAGATCAGCGTCGCCCAGACCGGCACGCCGCGCACGTAGTTCTTGGTGCCGTCGATCGGATCGATCACCCAGCGGCGCGGACCCGTCCCCTCGATCCCGTACTCCTCGCCCAGGATCGCGTCGCGCGGACGTGCCCGATGGAGGTGGCCGCGGATCAGCTCCTCGGCGGCCTTGTCGGCCTCGCTCACCGGCGTCATGTCCGGTTTGGTCTCGACCTTGAGGTCCAGAGCCTTGAACCGGTCCATCGTCGTCGCGTCGGCGGCGTCCGCCAGCACGTGGGCGAGGCGCAGATCATCGTGGTAATCGGGCATGCCGTCACAGTATCCACCGCCGCTGAACGGAGCCACATGGGCCCGGAGGCCGCGCGGCCCCTTGACAGGGTGCGGGAGCGCCTCAACTCTGAATCGCAGGGCCCTCGGTGGGGGAGGCGATGATGCCGACAGCGCGGGAAGCACTGCTGGACGCGGCCCACGCGGCGCTGGCCGCCCGGCCCTGGCCCACCGTGAGGATGGTCGATGTGGCGGCGGGCGCGGGGGTGTCCCGCCAGACGCTCTACAACGAGTTCGGCAGCAAGGACGGACTGGCCCGCGCCCTGCTCCGGCGCGCCGCCGACAGCTATCTGGCAGGCGTCGAGCAGGCGCTGGGATCCTCGGGCGGTACGGGCGACAGGCTGGCCGCCACCGCTGCCTGGACGGTCCGCGCAACCCGGGCGAACGCCTTGGTCAGGGGGTTGCTCACGGGCTGCTGGGGCGAGCGGCTGCCCCGCCCCGCCGCCGCGGTGCGCCGTGCGCCCTCCGCCGTGCCGGCCCAGCGCAGGGCCGATGCCGGACCTCCCACCCCCGCCGAACTCCTCGGCCAGGTCAGGGACCGCGCGGTGGCCGCTCTGGAGGAGGGCCGTCCCCCGTACGACCCGGCGGCCCTGGCCATGGCGTGCGAACTCGCTCTTCGGCTCGCCCTGTCCTACGCACTGGTGCCGCCGCCTCCGGGCGTGGCCGGAGACGGGGTGCCGCTGGTGCGGGAGATCGTGGGCCGGCTGCCGGACGTGGCGGCCTGAGCGGACGGTGGGGGAGAAGCTGGTGGGGGAGATACCGGCGGGTCAGGCCGTCAGCGGGTCAGGCCGTCAGTGGGACGAGCCGGAGAGCTGGAGTCCGATCACGCCGAGGATCACCAGGGAGATCGAGACCAGTTTGAGCGTGGAGACCACGTCGTCCAGGAACACCATGCCGTAGATCGCGGTGCCCGCCGCGCCGATGCCGGTCCACACCGCGTAGGCGGGCCCGACGTCGAGCTTCTTCAGCGACAGGGTCAGCAGGCCGAAGCTGCCGAGGGCGAAGACGCAGAAGGCGATGGTCGGCCAGAGCCGGGTGAAGCCGTGCGAGAGCTTGAGGCAGACCGCGAAGCCGGTCTCCAGAAGTCCCGCGACCACGACCAGCAGCCACGCCATCGTCAGTGCCTCTCCCGGGTAGGTGACCGCCTTGTACCGCTGGGTGTGATTATGCACTTACCAGTCGCGTGTGATCGCAAACGTGGCGGAGCCTGTCGCCTTCGTATCGTTTCCGGGGCAGCCGGTCCCGCCCGCGCGCCGCCACGAGGTCAGTCGCCCTCGCGCCGCTCCCGCGTGGACAGCAGCCTGCGCAGCGAGTCCAGCCGTGCGGGATCGGCGTGGCCCGCCGCCACCCAGGCATCCAGCGCGCATTCCGGTTGCTGGCTGTCATGGGTGCAGCCGCGCGGGCACTCCTCGGTGCCGGGCTGCAGGTCGGGGAAGGCGTTGATGACCCGCGACGGGTCGATGTGGTTGAGCCCGAAGGAACGGACGCCGGGGGTGTCGATCACCCAGCCCCGGTAGTCCGGCAGCGGAAGCGCCAGCGCCGACGTGGTGGTGTGGCGGCCTCGTCCGGTGACCGCGTTGACGATGCCGGTCGTCCGCCGCCTGTCCTTCGGTACGAGCGCGTTGACCAGCGTGGTCTTTCCGACACCGGAGTGCCCCACGAAGGCGGTCACCCGGTCGTTCAGCTGCTCGCGTACGCGCTCCGCCGCGTCGCCGTTCTCCAGTTCCTCGCGACTGGTGACGATGAACGGGACCCCCAGCGGGGTGTACGCCTCCAGCAGCTTGTCCGGGGAGGCCAGATCGGACTTGGTCAGCACCAGGAGAGGGGAGAGCCCGCCGTCGTACGCGGCGACCAGACAGCGGTCGATCATGCGCGGACGGGGTTCCGGATCGGCCAGGGCGGTGACGATCGCCAGCTGGTCGGCGTTGGCCACCACCACCCGCTCGAACGGGTCGTCGTCGTCCGCCGTCCGGCGGAGCACCGACCGGCGCTCGCCGATCCGCACGATCCGGGCGAGGGTGTCCTTGTCGCCTGAGAGGTCGCCGACGATGGAGACGGTGTCGCCCACCACCGCGGCCTTGCGGCCCAGCTCGCGGGCCTTCATCGCGATGACCGTGCGCCCCTCGACGAGGCAGGTGAGGCGCCCTCGGTCCACGGTGAGGACCATGCCCTCCTCGGCGTCCTCGTGCTTGGGCCGGATGTGCGTACGAGGCCGGTTGCCCTTGCGGTTGGGGCGGACCCGGATGTCGTCCTCGTCGGGGTTCTTGCCGTAGCGGCGCATGTCTCAGGCCCCGAGCATTCCGGTCCACATCTGCGGGAAGTCGGGCAGGGTCTTGGCGGTCGTCGCCACGTTCTCGATCTCCACTCCGGGGACGGCAAGGCCGATGATCGACCCCGCGGTGGCCATCCGGTGGTCGTCGTACGTATGGAAGGTACCGCCGCGCAGCGGCTTCGGCCGGATGTGGAGGCCGTCCTCGGTCTCGGTGACGTCGCCGCCGAGCCCGTTGATCTCCTTGGTGAGCGCGGCCAGCCGGTCCGTCTCGTGCAGCCGCAGATGGGCGACGCCGCTCAGGGTGGAGGGGGAGTCGGCCAGGGCCGCGACGGCCGCGATGCCCGGGGTCAGCTCGCCGACCTCGCCGAGGTCCACGTCGATGCCGTGGACCCGGCCCGAGCCGGTGAACGTGAGCCCGTGCTCGGTCAGCTCGCAGCTGCCGCCCATCGCGGTGAAGATCTCGCGCAGCGCGTCTCCGGGCTGCGTGGTGCGCAGCGGCCAGTCAGGAATGGTGACCCGGCCACCGGTGACCAGTGCCGCCGCCAGGAACGGCTGGGCGTTGGAGAGGTCCGGCTCCACGGTCAGGTCGCGGCCGAGCAGGGCCGAGGGGGAGACCCGCCAGACGTTCGGCTCGCCGCCCGTCTCCGGCTCGTCCACCTGTGCGCCGACGGCCCGCAGCATGTCGACGGTCATCCGGATGTGCGGCATCGAGGGGAGCCGGGGGCCGGTGTGACGTACCTCCACGCCCTGGTTGAAGCGCGGCGCCGACAGCAGCAGGGCCGAGACGAACTGGGAGGACGAGGAGGCGTCGATCGCCACCGGGCCGCCGTCCAGCGCGCCGCCGCCGTGCACGGTCATCGGGAGGGAGCCCCGGCCGTCGTCGTCGATCCGGGCGCCGAGCACCCGCAGGGCGTCGATCACACCGGTCAGCGGGCGCTCGTAGGAACGGGGGTCACCGTCGAAGCGGACCGGCCCGTTGGCCAGGGTGGCCACCGGAGGAAGGAAGCGCATGACCGTACCGGCGTTGCCCACGTCGACGGTGACCGGGCCGTGCAGGCCGGCCGGGATGACCCGCCAGGCCTCGCCCGAACCGTCCGGGCCACCGGCGGGGGACGAGCTGGAGGAGACCGTCTCCTCGATGCCGACACCCATCGCGCGCAGCGCCTCGGCCATCAGCAGGGTGTCGCGGGAGCGCAGCGGGCGGCGCAGCCAGCCGGGCTCGGACGAGAGCGCGGCCAGCACCAGCGCGCGGTTGGTGACCGACTTCGATCCGGGCACCGTGACGGTGGCGTCGACGGCTCCGCTCGCGTGAGGGGCGGGCCAGAGGGCGGGGTGCACGGCACTTTCGGTCATGGAGTTCACTTTAGTGGCTTGTCGCAAGCCTGGATTCTGATCAAAAACGATGAAATCGCGCCGTAACGCCGTGCTGGTAAGGGCATTGCCCACGGACCGGCTCACAGCCCCAGCAGCCAGCTCCCGCCGCCGATCAGCGAGCAGAGCGACACCGCGTGGAACAGGAACAGCCACAGCGCGGCCGGTACGTCGGTCAGCCGGGAGAGCTGGTCCGCGTCCGAGTCCGGCGCCCCGCCGTGCCGCCGCTTGGACTGCAGCTCGAACGCCGGACGCACGCCGCCCAGCAGCAGGAACCAGACCGCGCTGTAGGCGAACAGCGACTGCCAGGCGGGTGAGGCCAGCCATGACATCAGCAGGAAGAGCGAACCGGTGAGGATCACCGTCAGCGCCCCGTACACATTGCGGATCATCACCAGCATCACCGCGAGCAGGGCCGTGGCCACCCACAGCAGCAGGGTGATCCTGCCGTTCACCAGCAGCCAGGCACCGCCGAGGCCCAGCAGGGAGGGCGCGGTGTAGCCGGCCGCCGCGGTCAGGACCATGCCGATCCCGGTCGGCTTGCCTCGGCTCACCGTCAGTCCGCTGGTGTCCGAGTGCAGCCGGATGCCCGAGAGCTGCCGCCCGGTGAGCAGCGCGACCAGGCCGTGGCCGCCCTCGTGGGCGATGGTGATCGCGTTGCGCGACAGCCGCCATATGACGTTCGGTACGACGGCGATGAGCGCCGCCGTGGCGGTCACCACGACCAGCCACTGCTCCGGGGCGGGCTGGGTGCCGAAGACGCGGTCCCACAGGTTGCCGAGATCGGTGCTGTCCATGGTGCGGGCGGCTCCTTGGGGTAATGGCGTCCGGTCGGGATGACGGTCGTGGCAGTCTGGCACTTATGTGCGGACGGTATGCAGCGAGTCGGCGGCCCGAGGATCTGACCGGACTCTTCCAGGTGGAGAAGTGGGAACCGGCCGAGACGCTGGAACCCGACTACAACGTGGCGCCGACCAAGGAGGTCTACGCCGTACTGGAGCGTCCTGTGAAGGACGCCCACGACCGGCGTCCGGTTCGCCAGATGCGTGCCCTGAAATGGGGGCTCGTCCCCTCCTGGGCCACATCCCCGGAGGGCGGCGCCCGGATGATCAACGCCCGCGCCGAGACGGTCCACGAGAAGCCGTCCTTCCGCCGCCCCTTCGTCTCCCGGCGCTGCATCCTGCCGGCCGACGGCTATTACGAGTGGGTGACCGGTACCGAGGAGCGGCAGCTGGAGGAGAAGGGCCGGAAGAAGCGCCCCCGCAAGCAGCCGTACTTCGTGACCCCCGCCGACGGATCGGTCTTCGCCATGGCCGGTCTGTACGAGTTCTGGCGCGACCGCACCCTGCCGGACGACCACCCGCAGGCCTGGTGGGTGACCTGTTCGGTGATCACGACCGAGGCGGAGACGAGCCCGCTCGCCGTCGCGCCCGCCGAGGGGCCTGCCGCGCTCGCCGACATCCACCCCCGGATGCCGCTGATGCTGACCCCGGACCGCTGGGACGACTGGCTGGATCCCTCCCGTACCGACGTCGAGGAGCTGCGCGGGCTGCTCGCGCCCCCGCCCGGCGGGCTGATGCGGGCCTATCCGGTGGCCACGGCCGTCAGTAATGTCCGCAACAACGGTCCCGAGCTGCTCGACGAGCTGGCCGCACCCGAGGTGGGCACGCTCTTCTGAGGGCCGTGCCGCACCCGGGACGGCCCGCTGCGGATTGGTTGGATGGGGGTGTGAAAGCCACCGAGAAGGACCCCCGCGCCGAAACGGTCGACACCGACGCCGGCCCCGCCCGGATCACCTGGGTGCCCGCGGCCCGGCCCCGCCTCCTGCTCGCGCTCGGACACGGCGCGGGCGGCGGCATCGAGGCCCGGGACCTGAAGGCCCTGGCCGCCGCGCTGCCCGCCCGGGGGGTGAGCGTCGCCCTGGTGGAGCAGCCCTGGCGGGTCGCCGGGAAGAAGCTCGCGCCCGCCCCGAAGACCCTGGACACCGGCTGGCGCGGCCTGTGGCCTGCGCTGGCGGCCCAGGGGCTCCCGGTCGTCGCCGGCGGACGCAGTGCCGGGGCGAGGGTGGCCTGCCGTACGGCGGCCGGTCTCGGCGCCCGCGCGGTCCTCGCGCTGAGCTTCCCGCTGCACCCCCCGGGCCGCCCGGAGAAGTCCCGCGCGGACGAACTCCTGGCTTCCGGCCTTCCCACGCTCGTCGTCCAGGGCGGCAACGACCCGTTCGGCAAGCCCGGCGAATTCCCTCCGGGGGAGTACCGGATGGCCGAGGTGCCGGACGGGGACCACGGCTTCGCCGTCCCCCGGCGGTCCGGGCTGACCGAGGATCAGGCGATGGAGATCCTCACCGCGGCCGTGACCGGCTGGCTGGCCGACGCCGTGTGACTGGAGGCCGGGACCCGTCGGCCCGGGTCCCGCGGCCACCGTGCGGAACACGGCCGGGAATCCGCCCCTGGCATGTGACCCGCGACCCGGGAATGTTGGACGGGGGGCCGCTGTTGTTCGGGACGTCGGTACACCAACGTCGTATGTGGAGAGGGAGTCCGTCGCATGGGTTCGACCATCTGCCCGCGTCGCTCGAACGCCGCTGACCTGGAGTGGACGGTGCTGCATGCGGCCAGGACCACTCCCGAGCGGGCACTGAGCGGATCGGATCGACAGCCCGCGTCGGACCAAGGTCGACTATTCTCCGATTCGAGCGGGTCCGGTTTCGGCTCCGCCACAGCGTTGGAGGAGGTGGGTCCGGTCACTGGGACCGACACAGGGACCGACGACGGCCGCCCGCAGGAGACGACCGCCGAGCGCAACGCGCGCTTCGAGCGCGATGCCCTCGGTTTCCTCGACCAGATGTACTCGGCCGCGCTGCGCATGACGCGCAACCCCGCGGACGCCGAGGACCTGGTCCAGGAGACGTATGCCAAGGCGTACGGCTCCTTCCACCAGTTCCGTGAGGGCACCAACCTCAAGGCCTGGATGTACCGCATCCTCACGAACACCTTCATCAACTCGTACCGCAAGAAGCAGCGCGAACCTCAGCGCAGTGCCGCCGAGGAGATCGAGGACTGGCAGCTGGCGCGCGCCGAGTCGCACATGTCGACCGGTCTGCGCTCGGCCGAGTCCCAGGCCCTCGACCACCTGCCCGACTCCGATGTGAAGTCTGCGCTGCAGGCGATCCCCGAAGAGTTCCGCATCGCGGTTTATCTTGCCGATGTAGAGGGCTTTGCCTACAAGGAGATCGCGGACATCATGGGGACTCCCATCGGTACGGTGATGTCCCGGCTGCACCGGGGCCGCCGTCAGCTGCGCGGCATGCTGGAGGACTACGCCCGTGACCGCGGGCTCGTGCCGGCGGGCGCCGGTGAGTCGGACGATCGGAAAGGCTCGGGCTCATGAGCTGCGGAGAGCCGCACGAGACGGAGTGCTCAGAGGTCCTCGATCACCTCTACGAGTTCCTCGACCGGGAGATGCCCGACAGCGACTGCACCAAGTTCGAGGTGCACTTCGGTGAGTGCTCCCCCTGCCTGGAGAAGTACGGCCTGGAGCAGGCCGTGAAGAAGCTCGTGAAGCGCTGCTGCGGTCAGGACGACGTACCGTCCGACCTGCGCTCCAAGGTGATGGGCCGGATCGATCTGATCCGGTCCGGGCAGGCGGTGCCGGACCAGGACGTCACGGCCTCCGACACCGAGCTGCCGGCCGCCGCCGGCGAATGACGCATCACCCGAACGTGCTAATCGCGGTCGTCGGCCCTCGGCCGGGACGCCCAACTCGTTAGCCTGGCGCCTTCATTGGCGATGCCGGGGAGTGACCGAAAAGTATCGTTTTCCGCCCGGAAGGGTGGGTTTGTGGCGTCCGATGCGTGCTCTTGCAAGGCGCCGGAGCGTCCTCGTGACGGAATTCGCGCGGGCGTCCCGGCAACGCCGCGAGAGTGCGTGCCGGACGCCGTGAACCGGGCGGCACTGCGCGGACACGACCTGGGGGCGGGCGGAACGGGTGAGAGCCACACGTGGCGCGGCGCGGGCGTACATCCTGGCCGTCGCGCTCGGTGCCGCCCTCTGCGTGCTGCCCGCGCTGCGTCCCGGCGCGGGCACCCCGTGGACCACCCTCGGCATGCTGGCCGGGCTCTACCTGGTCTCTGAACTGCCCGGCCGGTTCCCCTTCTTCGGCAGCTCCGTGACGGCCGGTGCCGGATCGTTCTTTCCCCTGCTGCTTGCCGCGGCCTTCCTGCTGCCGCCCCAGGCCGCCGCGCTGGTCGCGATCCCGGGCTCGCTCGTCGGCCGGGTGGAGAAACCGCCCGCGGCCGCGCGCCGGATCTGGCGTGCGGGCCGGCTGTCCCTCACCGTCTGGGCGGCCTCGTCCGCACACACCCTGCTCGGCGGTCCCGCCGCGCTCGGCGGGTCCGGCCCCGGCAGGCTTCCCGACCTCCCGTACGCCCTCCTGCCCGCCTGCGCCGCCGCACTGGTCTTCAGCCTCGTCCTGACCGCCCTGGACGGGGCCGTCCTCGCCGCCGCCGAGCAGCTGCCGCTGCGGCGTGCCTGGAGCGGGCTGCTGCCGCGCTCGCTCGGGCCGCACCTGGTGCACGGCCTCGCCGGCCTGATGATGGCGGTCCTGTGGAACAGCTCGTACGGGCCGCTGGCCGCGCTCTTCGTCCTGCTGCCGATGTACATCTCCTGCTGGGTCTTCGCCCAGTACCACCGCGAGCACGCCGCGCACCGCGCCACGATCAGGGCCCTGGTCCAGGCCGTCGACATCAAGGACACGTACACCCGGGGGCACAGCGAGCGGGTGGGGCACGCGTCCGTGCTCATCGCCCAGGAGCTGGGCATGGCGCGGGAGCGCATCGAGGTGCTCCGGTTCGCCGGGATCCTGCACGACATCGGCAAGCTCGGCGTGCCGACGCGCGTGCTCCGCAAGGACGGGCCGTTGACGCCGGAGGAGCGCCGGGTGATCGAGCTGCACCCGGAGTACGGGCACGAGATCGTACGCGGCATCGGCTTCCTCGGCGAGGCGCGGGCCGCGATCCTGCACCACCACGAACGGCTCGACGGCAGCGGGTACCCGTACGGGCTGACCGGTCGCCGGATCCCCGAGTTCGCCCGGGTCGTCGCCGTGGCCGACGCGTTCGACGCCATGACCTCGACCCGCTCCTACCGGCCGGGCCGCCCCGTGTCCGTCGCCGTGGCGGAGCTCAAGCGGTGTGCGGGCACCCAGTTCGACCCGCAGATGGTGCGGGCGCTGGCGCGGGGGCTGGAACGGAACGGGTGGCCGGGGTCGGCGACGGCGGTGACGGCGGACGAGGCCCGGGTCCCGCTGACGCGGGGCGAGGACGGGAGCGGAAGCGGGGCCCGGAGCACGGGTGGCGGGGCCGTCCGGGAGCCGGTGCGTCCCCGGACGCCGGACGGGCTCGACTCGGGCCTGCCCCGGTGAGCCCCCGGTGGATACGGCTGTCGCCCGTCGTCCTGGCCGTGCGCGGCGCCGCCCTCGCGCTCGCCGCCGCCGGGCTCGGGCACACCCTCTGGTACGGCGTCCGCGAACCCGGCCTTGCCCTCGCCTTCGGGGTGCTCATCACCATCGGTGAGCTGGCCCGCTGGGGCGCTCAGCCGGGGGAGCGGGAGCCGGCGCCGCTCGGCGCGGCAGGGGCGCTCGCGTACTCCCTGCTCGGGCGCAGCGGCGGGGAGCCCACCCATCACGGGGTGCTCCAGGTGATCGCCGTGCTCGTCACGGCGCAGCTCGTCGCCTCCGTGCCCCACATCGCGCGCGGCAGCGGTCCGGGCCCCGACCGGGTGGCCCGCCGGATCCTGACCGTCGCCTTCGCGGCCGTCTGCTTCCAGCCGCTGTACAACTCCGGCCGGTCGGCGGACTGGTTCGGCGAGGGGCCGTACCACGCGGCCTTCCTCCTCGTGCTGCTCGGCCTCACCGCCCTGTGCGAGGCCGTGCTGGGCGCCCTGCTGACGCGGGCCCGGACGCGGCCCCGCCGCCTCCGCGCGGCGGGCGCCACCCCCGTCCCGTACGGGCCGCTGCTCCGCGACGAGCTGAGGGCGCTGAGAGGCATCGGACCGGCCGTCTGCGCGACCGGTGCCGTGATGGCGCTCGGCGTCGCCGTCGCCGGTCTGTGGGCGCTGCCCGTCCTGTGCGTGCCCCTGTTCCTGACGCAGGTCTCGTTCCGCCGGTTCGCCGCTGTGCGTACCACCTACCGCCAGACCATCGCCTCGCTCGCCCGGTCCACCGAGATAGCCGGATACACCCCGCACGGCCACGCCCGCAGGGTGGCGGTGCTCTGTACGGCCGTCGGGCGCGAGATGGGCCTCTCCGGGCCCGAGCTCACGGTCCTGGAGTACGCGGCGCTCATGCACGACATCGGCCAGCTCTCGCTCGTCGATCCCGTGCCGGCCGGGGCGACCGCCGTGCTGCCGGCCGACGAGCAGCGCAGGATCGCCCTGCTGGGCGGCGCCGTGGTCCGGCAGACCGGGGTGGACACCGAGGTCGCCGTCGTCGTGGAACAGCAGGCGGACCCCTATCGCGAGCAGCCGTTGTCCGCCAGGATCGTCCGGGTGGCCAACGCATACGACGATCTGTGCGGGGAAGGTCTCAGCGGGCCGCTCGGCGCTCTGGAGCAGCTCAGGCTCGGGACCGGCCGTGATTACCAGCCCCAGGTCGTGGAATCGCTTGCCAGGGTTCTGGCCAGGGGCGGTCTGACCCCTGTCCTGCCTGGGTAACCCATGGGTAATGAGCGGGCGTCCGGCCGGGCATGGTTGGATGCGAAGAGAGTGGAAAACGAGGGTGTCCAGTCGGGACAGGCGGGAATCGTGAGGATCTTCGGGAAGGTACGGCATCGGCCATCCGCCTCTTGGCGGCAGGCCACGGACCGCGCGTTCACGCTGATCGGCGACGGCCGGTACGAGGACGCGGGGGCGCTGCTGACGCGTGCGGCGGATCTGGAGCCCTGGCTCTCCGAGTCGTGGTTCAACCTGGCGCTGCTGCACAAGTTCCGGCACGACTGGGAACAGGCGAGAGCCGCGGGCCTGCGGGCCGTCGCGCTGCTCGACAAGGAGTCCGGCGCCCCGGACTGGTGGAACGTGGGGATCGCCGCCACGGCCCTCCAGGACTGGCCGCTGGCCCGCCGGGCCTGGCAGGCGTACGGCCTGAAGGTGCCCGGCGGCGGGCAGCAGACACCGGCTTCGGGCAGTGAGCCGGTCGGCATGGAGCTGGGCAGCGCGGCCGTGCGGCTGTCGCCCGAGGGCGAGGCCGAGGTCGTCTGGGGCCGCAGGCTGGATCCGGCACGGATCGAGGTGCTGTCGATCCCGCTGCCGTCCTCCGGGCGGCGCTGGGGCGAGGTCGTGCTGCACGACGGGGTGCCGCACGGCGAGAGGGTCACCGCGGCCGGGCCCTCGTACCCCGTGTTCGACGAGATCGAACTGTGGGCCCCGTCCCCCGTACCCACCTGGGTGGTGCTCCTGGAAGCGGCCACCGAGGCGGACCGGGACGCGCTGGAGCAGCTGGCGTCCGACGCCGGATTCGCCGCCGAGGACTGGTCGTCGTCCGTCCGGCTGCTGTGCCGGGCCTGTTCGGAGAGCCGGATGGAGAGCGACGAGGGCGACGGCGAGCACCTGGACCCGCACGACCACAGCGAGCCTGGCCATCCCGGCCCGCTGGGCCACCGCACCGCCGGTGAGCTGTGGGTGCCCGAGCGCGAATGCGGTCTCGCGGCCCCCGCGGGGCTGGTGCGCGGGCTGCTCGACGGCTGGGTGGCCGACAGTCCGGACAGCCGGGAGTGGCGGGATCTCGAAGAAGTCTGCTGACCGCTGCCCGTAGGCTGTACGCGCACCGATTCCGGTGCTCGGGTGCCCGGGTTCTCGCGAGCCGCGGATCCCGGGTTTCAGGTTGTGAGGAAGGCGTACGGCGGACATGGCCCAGCAGGAGACGGACGAGCAGATCAGCGTCGACGAGGAAGGCTTCCTGGTCGACACCGAGGACTGTGAGGCGCGTGAGGCGGCACACCGCGAGCGCGGCACCTCCCGCCCGATCACGGTCGTGGGCAACCCGGTCCTGCACAAGGAGTGCCAGGACGTCACCGCGTTCGACGACGAGCTGGCCCAGCTGATCGACGACATGTTCGCCAGCCAGCGGACGGCCGAGGGCGTGGGCCTGGCCGCCAACCAGATCGGGGTCGACCTCAAGGTCTTCGTCTACGACTGCCCGGACGACGACGGGGTCCGGCACACGGGCGCCATCTGCAACCCGGTGCTCGAAGAACTGCCGCCCGAGGCGCGCGTCCTGGACGACTCCAACGAGGGCTGCCTCTCGGTTCCGACGGCGTACGCCTCGCTGGCCCGCCCGGACTACGCCGTGGTGCGCGGCCAGGACGCCAAGGGCAATCCGGTCAGGGTGCGGGGCGACGGTTACTTCGCCCGCTGCCTCCAGCACGAGACGGACCACCTGTACGGCTACCTGTACATCGACCGGCTCTCCAAGCGCGACCGCAAGGACGCGCTGCGGCAGATGGCGGAGAACACCCCGCGCTACGAGGTCGTTCCGAACGACTGACCCGGCCGAACGCCTCTGCTGCGAGGAGCCCTGTCCCGGTGCGCCGGGGCGGGGCTCCCGGTATGTCCCCGCGCTGTCAACTGCCGTTCTTTTCCACATAGTTGACGCGCGTCGACTCGTCCGACAGGCTGTCGCTCCACACCTTCACCGTGGTAGGGAGCCCCCCCCCATGCTCAGACGTTCCGCACGACTCCTGCTCGGGCTTGTCATGACCATGGCTTTCGCCTTGGGCGGGGCGGTCGTGACGGCCGGCACCGCACAGGCCGACGGCTGCTACACCTGGACGCGCACCATGTCCCCGGGCGCCACCGGCAACGATGTCGCCCAGCTCCAGATCCGGGTGGCCGGGTACCCCGGGTACAACTCGGTACTCGCCATCGACGGTTCCTACGGGCCCGCCACCACCGCGGCCGTCAAGCGCTTCCAGGCCGCCTACGGACTGGCCGCCGACGGCATCGCCGGCCCCGCCACCCAGGCCAAGATCTACGCGCTCCAGGACAACGACTGCACGCCCATCCACTTCACGTACGCCGAGCTCAACCGCTGCAACAGCACCTGGACGGGTGGTGCCGTTGCGGCGGGCACCGCGAAAGCCAACGCGCTGAGCACCATGTGGAAGCTGGAGGCGCTGCGCCACGCGCTCGGTGACCGCCCCATCACGGTCAACAGCGGATTCCGCTCCGCGTCCTGCAACAGCGCGGTCGGCGGTGCCTCCAACAGCCGTCATATGTACGGTGACGCGGCCGACCTCGGCGGGATCGCGTTCTGCACCCTGGCCCAGCAGGCCCGTAACCACGGGTTCAACGGGATCCTCGGTCCGGGCTACCCGGGCCACAACGACCACATCCACGTGAACCAGGGCCCCAGCCACTACTGGTCGGCGCCCAACTGCGGCATCTGACACGACTGTGGGGCCCGCCGCACCGGCGGGCCCCACAGCAGCGGTCAGGCGGACTTCGCCGTCAGGCGCGTCCCGCCCGTCGTCTGCACCGCGGCGCCGTCGGCGGGCCGCTCCGTCAGCCGGAGCTGCGAGACGGCGTTGCGCAGGACCAGCGCACCGTTACCGGCGTCCAGCTGCCAGCGCTGGGTGCGCGCGCCCGCCGCACAGGTCCCGAGCGACAGCTCCGCCCCCACCTCCAGCGGAGCGCCCAGGTACTTCTTCCCGCGCACCGCGTCCAGGCACAGACCGCTCTGCGCGGACCGGACCGTGTAGTACCCGTCGGAGGTCGCCGTCAGCGTCCAGGCCGCCTCCGGGTCCCGGACGAGCGAGACCCCGGCGTCCGCGCCGGGCGCCAGCGCCCTCGCGCCCGCCGTCAGCCGGTACGTACCGTCCGCCAGCGGGGTGCGGTCGGTGTTCTCCCACCCGGGGGCGTGCCCGATCCGCCGGGCGAGCGCCTCGAAACCGGCGTACGTCCCACTGGGCTTCGGACCGCCCCAGGTGGCCTGCGCGAGGAAGCGCAGCGGCATGAACACCTTCGCCTCGACCTCGTTCTCGGTCTCGGCCGCCGCGCTGTCCGGCCACAGGCTGATCTTCGCGCCGGTCAGGTTCGCCGCCGGGGCGGACAGCGTCTGGCCCTCGAAGCGCAGCGGCGTCCAGTCGCTCTCGTACAGCTCCCGGGTCTTCATCGTGTAGCCGCCGCGCACCAGGTAGAGCGCGTACGCCGAGTTCATCACCGGCCGGCCCTCGGCCAGCAGCGCGGACGGCTGCTGGATGGCGCCGCCGCCCAGCCAGTGCTCGACGGCGATGTCACGGTCGAGCGGGACGACACCGTTGCGGCCGACGAGTCCGTCGTTCCAGATCCGCAGCGACCGCCCGCCGGCCTTCACATGCGCGTTGACCTGGTTGATGAAGTCGACGAAGAGGTCGTCGGGGGTGGCCGAGGCACCGAACGCGGCGGTCGCGGCACTCTGGAGCTGCGGATAGTCCGGGTAGGAGGAGCCGATCATGTACTCGTCGGCGCCCATGTGCCAGGTGCGGGTGTCCCACACCTCCAGGGCCTCGTCCACCATCGAGGTGTAGTACGCCAGCGCCTCGGGCCGCGAGATGTCCAGCCGGGGCGGGGACGCGACCCCGTCCCTGTCCTTGAGCTGGAGCTCCGGGTGATTCTCCAGGTACGTGTCCATGTGGCCGGGGGAGTTGATCTCCGGCACCAGGTCGATGTGGTACTTCTTCGCCATCGCGACCAGCGCGCGGACCTGCGGCTTCGTGTAGTAGCCCCAGAACGCCGACTCCGGGTCGGTGTCGCTTCGGACCTTCGCCTCGATCCAGAGCTGGTTGAGCTTCTGGGAGGCCATGTCCTTCATCAGCCGCTCGAACCAGGGCAGCGAGACGTTGATGTAGCACGCGCACACCCCGACCCCGCGCTCGCGGTACGCGGGCACGTCGGTCGCCGAACCGCGCGCGGCCCGGCCGTCGTCGTTGAGCAGCTGGAGCACCGTGCGCGAGCCGTAGAACACACCGGTCGACGTCGCGGCGGTGACCGTGACCCGGTCGCCGACGTCCAGGCGGTAGCCCTCCGCGCCCAGCGAGCCCTTCAGCGACGGGTCCTGGCGCAGCACGATGTCACCGGAGCGGGCCCTGCCCCGCGACACCGGGGCCTTCCCGGCCAGCTCGCCCGCGAACCGTGCCGCGTCGGCCGCTGTGCGCTGCTCCCGCACCCCGTCCAGCACGATCCTGGCCCGGTCGGTGAGCGTGAACTCCCCCTCGCCGGGCTGCCACTGACGCAGGGAGGGCAGCACCTCGGGCGGCGGGGCCGCGGCGGCTCCGTCCCGCGCCGCGGCGCTCTGCAGGGGGAGCAGGGTGGCGGCGAGCGCCGCCACCACGGCCCCGATGGTCCTTCGTCCAGTCATCCGGATGTCCATGCGCCCGACCCTGGCGTGCGCTCCTCGGCCCGGTCCATGGACAGGAGAGGACAGAGCTTGGACGAATCATCCGACGTCGGATCCTCGGACGGTCAGGCGACTTCGCCCAGTTCGGCCGGGCCCCGGAAGGTCCGCCGGTACGCGTTCGGCGTGGTGCCCAGCGAACGTACGAACTGGTGGCGGAGCGCGGCGGCGTTCCCGAAGCCGGTCCGGCCGGCGATCGTGTCCATCGTTTCGTCGGATGTCTCCAGCAGATTCTGCGCCAGCAGGACCCGCTGGCGCAGCAGCCAGCGGTAGGGCGTGGTGCCCGTCTCCTGCTGGAAGCGGCGGGCGAAGGTGCGCGGGGACATGTGCGCCTGGGCGGCCAGCTGCTCGACGGTCGTCTCCTGGTCGAGGTGGCGCTCCATCCACGCGAGCGTGTCACCGACCGTGTCGCAGCGGTTGCGGGGCAGCGGGCGCTGGATGTACTGCGCCTGCCCGCCGTCGCGGTGCGGCGGCACCACCATGCGGCGGGCGATGGTGTTGGCCGCGGCGATCCCGTACTCCTGGCGTACCAGGTGCAGACAGGCGTCGATCCCTGCGGCCGTGCCCGCCGACGTGATGACCGCGCCGTCGTCCACGTACAGCACGTCCGGCTCGACGATCGCCTGCGGGAAGCGGCGGGCCAGCTCGGTGGCGTGGCGCCAGTGCGTGGTGCAGCGCCGGCCGTCCAGGAGGCCGGCCGCGCCCAGGACGTACGCCCCCGAGCAGACGCTCAGCACCCTGGCCCCCCGGTCCACGGCCCTGCGCAACGCGTCCAGGACCTCCTCGGGATACTCCCGGTCCATGAAGTGGCTGCCCGCCGGGACGGCGATGAGGTCGGCCTCCTCCAGGCGGTCGAGGCCGTGGGGGGTGCTGAGGGTGAACCCGGCGTGGGTCCGCAGGACCGGACCTTCGGCGGAGACCACGGCGAAATCGTGCACCGGCAGGCCCTCGTCGCTGCGGTCGAGTCCGAAAACCTCGCACAGGACGCCGAGTTCGAAGGGATGGACCTCGTCGAGCAGCAGGGCGGCGACATTTTTCAGCATGCCTCCAGTATGGCAGTAATTCGATGCTCTATGACAGTCCTGCCACTGCCGGGGCCGGCCGGAACCGACGACAGTAGAGGCATGAACACATTCCTGAACGGCCTGGGCATATCCGTTGTTATCGCACTCGTGCTGCTGCCGGCGCTGCTCGGCATCGCACGCGAACGCCGCATCGACCGCGAGCTCCGGGAAGCGGAATACGCCCGGAGCGCCGAACCCCCGCAAGCGGCGGACGCCGCGCAGCCCGCGAGGGCCGCACGGCGTCCGTACGTCAGAAGCTGGGCGAGGGTCTGAGGACGCCGCCCGGGGGAGTCTCCTCAGAAGTCGTCGTCGAAGCCGACGGTGCCCTCGACGGCCACCTGGTAGGCGGACGGGCGGCGCTCGAAGAAGTTCGTGAGTTCCTGGACACCCTGGAGCTCCATGAACGAGAACGGGTTCTCCGATCCGTACACCGCGGGGAAGCCCAGCCGGGTGAGCCGCTGGTCGGCGACGCACTCCAGGTACTGGCGCATCGACTCGGTGTTCATACCGGGCAGGCCCTCGCCGCACAGGTCGCGGCCGAACTGCAGCTCCGCCTCGACGGCCTCCTTCAGCATGTCGGTGACCTGCTGCTGGAGGGCGTCGTCGAAGAGCTCCGGTTCCTCCTTGCGGACGGTGTCCACGACCTCGAACGCGAAGTTCATGTGCATCGTCTCGTCACGGAACACCCAGTTGGTGCCCGTGGCGAGGCCGTGCAGCAGACCGCGCGAGCGGAACCAGTAGACGTACGCGAACGCGCCGTAGAAGAACAGCCCCTCGATGCACGCCGCGAAGCAGATCAGGTTCAGCAGGAAGCGGCGGCGGTCGGCCTTCGTCTCCAGCCGGTCGATCTTCTCGACCGAGTCCATCCACTTGAAGCAGAACTGCGCCTTCTCGCGGATCGACGGGATCTCCTCGACCGCGTCGAACGCGGCCGCCCGGTCGTCCGGGTCGGGCAGATAGGTGTCGAGCAGCGTCAGATAGAACTGGACGTGCACGGCCTCCTCGAAGAGCTGCCGCGACAGGTACAGCCGCGCCTCGGGGGAGTTGATGTGCTTGTACAGCGTCAGCACGAGGTTGTTGGAGACGATCGAGTCGCCCGTCGCGAAGAACGCGACCAGCCGGCCGATCATGTGCTGCTCGCCCGGCGAGAGCTTGGCGAGGTCGGCGACGTCGGAGTGGAGATCGACCTCCTCCACCGTCCAGGTGTTCTTGATCGCGTCCCGGTAGCGCTCGTAGAAGTCCGGGTAGCGCATCGGCCGCAGGGTCAGTTCGAAGCCCGGGTCCAGCAGGTTCTTCTCAGGGGTGGAGCTCATTACTGGCATGCCTCGCAGGACTCGGGGTTTTCGAGGGAACAGGCGATCGCGTCCGCGTCGGGCGCGGGTGCCTGCTCCGGGATCGGGGCGGCGGACGCCGCACGGGCGATCCGGGTCGCCGGGCGGGAACGCAGGTAGTACGTCGTCTTGAGTCCCTGCTTCCAGGCGTACGCGTACATCGAGGAGAGCTTGCCGATGGTCGGCGTCTCCAGGAACAGGTTCAGCGACTGGCTCTGGTCGAGGAACGGCGTACGGGCCGCCGCCATGTCGATCAGGCCGCGCTGCGGGATCTCCCACGCCGTGCGGTACAGCGCCCGCACCTCCTCGGGGATCCAGGCGAAGCCCTGCACGGAGCCGCTGGCCTCGCGCAGCGCCTCCCGGGTGCGCGCGTCCCACACGCCGAGCTTCTTCAGCTCGTCCACCAGATACGCGTTGACCTGGAGGAACTCACCGCTGAGCGTCTCGCGCTTGAAGAGGTTGGAGACCTGCGGCTCGATGCACTCGTACACACCGGCGATCGAGGCGATCGTCGCCGTCGGCGCGATGGCCAGGAGCAGCGAGTTGCGCATCCCGGTCGTCGCGACCCGGGCCCGCAGCGCGTCCCAGCGCTCCGGCCAGTTCAGCTCGGTGTCGTAGTGGTCGGGGTGCAGCACGCCTCGGGCGGCACGCGTCTCGGACCACGCCGGCAGCGGGCCCGAGCGCTCCGCGAGGTCGCAGGACGCCTCGTACGCCGCGAGCATGATGCGCTCGGAGATCTTCGTGGACAGGGCGCGGGCCTCGGGGGAGTCGAACGGCAGCCGCAGCTGGAAGAAGACGTCCTGGAGACCCATGGCGCCCAGCCCCACCGGACGCCAGCGGGCGTTGGACCGGCCGGCCTGCTCGGTCGGGTAGAAGTTGATGTCGACGACCCGGTCGAGGAACGTCACGGCGGTACGGACGGTGGCGTCGAGGCGCTCCCAGTCCATCGTGCCGCCCCCGACGAACGCGCCGAGGTTGACCGAGCCGAGGTTGCAGACGGCCGTCTCGCCGTCGTCCGTGACTTCCAGGATCTCGGTGCACAGGTTCGAGGAGTGCACGACGCGGCCCGGCTCGGCGGTCTGGTTCGCGGTCCGGTTGGAGGCGTCCTTGAACGTCATCCAGCCCTGGCCGGTCTGGGCCAGCGTCCGCATCATCCGGCCGTACAGCTCACGGGCCGGCAGGGTCTTGCGGGCCAGGCCCCTGGCCTCGGCCGCACGGTAGACGGCGTCGAACTCGTCGCCCCACAGGTCGACCAGTTCGGGCACGTCGGCCGGGGAGAACAGCGACCAGGTGCCGTCCGCGTCGACGCGGCGCATGAACTCGTCCGGGATCCAGTGCGCCAGGTTGAGGTTGTGCGTACGCCGCTGGTCCTCGCCCGTGTTGTCGCGCAGCTCCAGGAACTCCTCGATGTCCGCGTGCCACGTCTCCAGGTAGACGGCGGCCGCGCCCTTGCGCCGGCCGCCCTGGTTGACCGCCGCGACGGAGGCGTCGAGCGTCTTCAGGAACGGCACGATGCCGTTGGAGTGCCCGTTGGTCCCCCGGATCAGCGAACCGCGCGCACGGACACGGGAGTACGAGAGACCGATGCCGCCCGCGTGCTTGGAGAGGCGCGCCACCTGGTGGTAGCGGTCGTAGATCGAGTCCAGTTCGTCCAGCGGCGAGTCCAGCAGGTAGCAGGAGGACATCTGCGGGTGACGGGTGCCGGAGTTGAAGAGGGTGGGGGAGGAGGGCAGGTAGTCCAGCCGGCTCATCAGCCCGTACAGCGCGGCGACCTCGTCCAGGGCGCGCGCGGAGGTGTCCTCGGCCAGTCCGGAGGCGACGCGGAGCATGAAGTGCTGCGGCGTCTCGATGACCTGGCGGGTGATCGGGTGGCGCAGCAGGTAGCGGCTGTGCAGGGTGCGCAGGCCGAAGTAGCCGAAGCGGTCGTCGGCGCCGTCGGTGAGCGACCGCTCCACCAGGGCGTCCAGCGCGGCGGCGTGGAGGGTCACGAACTCGGCGGTGCGGTCCGCGATCAGGCCCTCGCGGTGTCCGACGGCGACCGACGCGGAGAACGATGTCGCGCCCTGCCCGGCCGCCTCGTCCGCGATGGTGCGGGTGAGGAGACGGGCGGCGAGCCGGGAGTAGGCGGGGTCCTCGGAGATCAGACCCGCTGCGGCCTCGGTGGCCAGCGAGCGCAGCTCCGCCTCGTCCGACCGGGCGTTGCGGCCGCGCAGCGCGGCGGCGGCGACGCGCCCGGGGTCGGTGTCGGGCAGATCGGCGGTGAGGTCGGTCAGGGTCCGCAGCAGTACGGTTCCCGGTCCGTCGCTCGCGGTTCCCGTTGATGCGGCCGCTGAAACCGGATCGGCTGGCGCGATGGTCACGGTGGTGCTCTCCCTCGCTCGGCTCGGGGCCTTCGGGGAGCGGGGCAGCCGGGCGGGGCGGGGCCCGGGGCAGGGCGGCACTCCGTGCGGCGTCCACCGGCCCATCCACGAGGCCCGGACGTCTGGGCATCCGGATCGGTCGAGCCGGATGCGCTGTCGGCAGGAGCTCGGACTCCGGGTGCGCAAAAGCGCACCGAACACACCGTTGCGGGACAGTTCCGGATTCGCACCGGATTTCCCTGCGGCGACAGCGAGCATGAGCATACATGTGGGGGCTGCCGGATGAGGCAGCCCCCACATGTTGTGTCGTGCTTGCTCTCACACCGGAGGATGCAGCTCCAGGCGGTACGTCAGCAGCTTCAGGCCGGCGATCGGGTTCCAGTCCTTCTCGGGGGTCCGTACGAAGCCGAGGCGCCCGTAGATCCTATGGGCGCCGAGCATCGCCGGCTGCGTCGAGAGAACGATCCCCGTGACGCCCCTGGTGCTCCGCGCGCGGTCGATACAGGCCCGTACGAGCGCCTCGCCCGCCCCGGCGCTACGGGCCTCGCGGGAGACCGCCAGCATCCGGAACTCGGCCTCGTCCGCCGAGGCGATGTCGGCCCACGGGTTGCCGGGCGGGGCGTAGGTGACCCCGCCCAGGACGCGGCCCCGCGCGTCGGCGGCCACCAGCACCTCGGCCTCGGCGGCCCGGCGGGGTACGTCGCGCAGTCGCACGAGGTACGGGTCGTCGGCGCCGTAGTCCAGGAGCCCGTCGCCGAGGTAGGCCTCGGCGGTGATCTCTCCGAGGAGCGCGTGCTCGGCGGGCTCGACCGGCCGGATCGTCATGTCCATGGGCGGCAGTCTCCCGCATCCACGGGCCGGGGCCGCAAGGGGTTTTCGGCGGCACGCGCGAAGAGGCCGCCGCATCCCCCGGGGAGGGCGCGCGAAGGGCCGCCGTACCCCTCCGGCAGGGGAGTACGGCGGCCCGTTCGCGTACGCGGCGGTCAGTGGCCGCCGGGTGCACCGGCGGTGGCCGGCGGGAGCTCCGTCTTCACACCCGGGTCGCCCGCGTCCGCCGTGTAGTCGCCCGGAGCGGTCTCGTCTGCCCCGGCAGGCGCTTTCATGGCGTTCAGGACGAAGGTGAGGACGACGGTCACCACGAGGTTCAGCACGAAGGCCGTCAGACCGATGTAGCCGATCTCCCCGAGGCCCGGGATCTCCTTGGAGGAACCGCCGAAGTGCTCCTGGGTCGGGCTGGCGACTCCGTACGCGGCGGCCGTTCCGTAGACCATGCCGACGGCCCAGCCCCCGAGCAGTGCCCAGCGGTGGAACCACCGGGTGAACAGCCCGCCGACCAGGGCGGGCATGGTCTGGAGGATCCAGATTCCGCCGAGCAGCTGGAAGTTGATCGCGACCGTCTTGTCCATGGTGAGGACGAAGGCGAGCGCGCCGACCTTCACCAGCAGCGACACCAGCTTGGAGATCTTGGTCTCCTGCTCGGGTGTCGCGTCGGGCTTCAGGAAGTCCTTGTAGATGTTCCGGGTGAACAGGTTCGCCGCCGCGATCGACATGATCGCGGCGGGCACCAGCGCGCCGATGCCGATGGCGGCGAACGCCACGCCCGCGAACCAGTCGGGGAACATGTTCTCGAACAGCTGCGGGATCGCCAGCTGGCCGTTGTCCACCTTGATGCCGGCGGCGATCGCCATGAAGCCGAGCAGCGCGAGCAGCCCCAGCATCAGCGAGTACAGCGGCAGGATCGTCGTGTTGCGGCGGATCACGTCACGGCTGCGGCTGGAGAGCGTCGCCGTGATCGAGTGCGGATACATGAAGAGCGCCAGCGCCGAACCCAGGGCCAGGGTGGCGTAACCCCACTGACCGGCCGCCGCGGGTGCGAGCGCACCGGTCGGTTTGCCTCCCGGCGGACCGGCGAACTTCTCCTGTGCGGCGGCGAAGATGTCGTCGAAGCCGCCGAGCTTGATTGGGATGTAGATGATCGCCACGGCGATGACCAGATAGATCAGACCGTCCTTGACGAAGGCGATCAGCGCGGGCGCGCGCAGCCCGGAGGAGTACGTGTACGCCGCGAGCACCGCGAACGCGATCAGCAGCGGCAGGTCCTTGATGAACCAGTGGGTGTTCTCGCCGCCGCCGACGCCCATCACGTCCAGCACCGCCTGGATGCCGACGAGTTGCAGCGCGATGTACGGCATCGTGGCGAGGATGCCGGTGACGGCGACCGCGAGCGAGAGCCCCTTGGAGCCGAAGCGGCCGCGTACGAAGTCCGAGGTGGTGACGTAGCCGTGCTTGTGCGACACCGACCACAGCCGCGGCAGGAAGGTGAAGATCAGCGGATACACCAGGATGGTGTAGGGCACCGCGAAGAAGCCGGCCGCGCCCGCCGCGTAGATCGCCGCGGGAACGGCGACGAAGGTGTACGCGGTGTAGAGGTCGCCGCCGAGCAGGAACCAGGTGACCCAGGTGCCGAACGACCGTCCGCCCAGCCCCCATTCGTCGAGGCTGGCCTCGTTCTCGGCCTTGCGCCACCGGGCGGCCATGAAGCCGATGACCGTGACGGCCAGGAAGAAGAAGATGAAGACGCCGAGCGCGACGCCGTTCACGCCGTCCTTCATGCTGACGCACCCCCCTTGCGGGCGCGCTGGTCACGCTGCCACAGCTTGTACGCGATCATCGTGAGCGCCGTGGAGATCAGTACCCAGAGCATCTGGTACCAGTAGAAGAACGGGATGCCGATGAAGGCCGGGTCGACCTTGGCGTACGAACTCACCCACAGCATCGCCACGAACGGCGCGATGAGACAGAGGGCGATGACCACCCGCGTCGGTGTGACGGTGGGTGGCTTTCCTTCTGGTTCTTCCGGCATGGCGGCGACTCCGTCCCCTCGCTGATCACCTCTTGCGATGCGCAGGAAATCTAGGCGAGGGTTCCGCCCACCGTCACCCCCCGTCCGCATTGCGGTCTGGCAACGGTGTTGCGTTATCGGACAGTTGGTCGCAATGGCGTCAAACATCGGGACGTTGGTCCGGACCAGCGGGGGAAGGGCGGCGAACAGCCCCCGCGGGAAGGGTTCCACGGGGGCTGCGAGGCCGAGAGGTGATGCGGGCGGTTCAGTCCAGCGGTCGCTTCAGGCGGGCCACGAACTTGTAGCGGTCGCCCCGGTAGACCGAGCGCACCCACTCGACCGGCTCGCCCTGTCCGTCCAGTGAGTGCCGGGACAGCATGAGCATCGGCAGGCCCACGTCCGTACCGAGCAGACCGGCCTCGCGGGGGGTGGCGAGGGAGGTCTCGATGGTCTCCTCGGCCTCGGCCAGCCGTACGTCGTACACCTCGGCCAGGGCCGTGTAGAGGGATGTGTACTTCACCAGCGAACGCCGCAGCGCGGGGAAGCGCTTGGCCGAGAGGTGGGTGGTCTCGATCGCCATCGGCTCACCGCTCGCCAGTCGCAGCCGCTCGATCCGCAGCACGCGGCCGCCGGTGCTGATGTCGAGGAGTCCGGCGAGCATGTCGTCGGCGGTGACATAGCCGATGTCCAGGAGCTGGGACGTCGGTTCCAGTCCCTGGGCGCGCATGTCCTCGGTGTACGAGGTGAGCTGAAGGGCCTGCGAGACCTTCGGCTTCGCGACGAAGGTGCCCTTCCCCTGGATGCGCTCCAGCCGGCCCTCGACCACCAGCTCCTGGAGTGCCTGGCGCACGGTGGTGCGCGAGGTGTCGAACTCGGCGGCCAGAGTCCGCTCCGGGGGTACAGGGGTGCCCGGCGGCATCGTGTCCGTCATGTCGAGGAGGTGTCGCTTCAGCCGGTAGTACTTCGGGACGCGGGCGGTACGCGTACCCGCGCCCGTCTCGTTCCCCGTACTGCCCCCGTCGGCACCCATGGCCCGCCTTCCCGACTGCTGCGTTGCTGCCGTCACCGGCTCCTCCGTCTGTCGCGGCTCACATGGTGGCACGGTCCGGTCACGGCTCGTCGACCTCTCTCAGGTGTCGGTCCTATAACGGACGCGAGTGCACTTCTTATACACCCTTGACACCCATAAAGGTCTAGGCCAAGCTCCCGGTACTGGTCTAAACCATTAAAGACCAGGTCCCAGCCCCAGTAGTACTCGTCGACGAATTTGGCGCGGTGGGCGGGGTTGCAGCATCCCTGAGGAGGGTGGCGTGAAGCGCAAGCTCATCGCGGCGATCGGCGTCGCGGGCATGGTGTTCGGCATGGCAGCGTGTGGTTCGGATGACGACGGCGACGGCAAGAAGGCCGGAGCCGAGGGTTATGCCGGCCAGACCCTGACTGTCTGGACGATGTCCGGCTCGAACCCCCCCGGTTGGACCAAGACGGTCACCGAGGAGTTCGAGAAGAAGACCAAGGCCAAGCTGAAGATCGAAGTCCAGGAATGGAACGGCATTCAGCAGAAGGTCACCACGGCCCTCTCCGAGTCCAACCCGCCCGACGTTCTGGAGATCGGCAACACCCAGACTCCGGCGTACGCGAAGACCGGCGGCCTCGCCGAGCTCGGTGACGTGAAGAAGGAGATCGGCAGCGCCTGGGCCGACGCGGTCAACGCGCCCTCCGTCTACGAGGGCAAGCAGTACGCGCTGCCCTGGTACTTCGGCAACCGCGTCGTGATGTACAACAAGAAGGTCTTCAAGGACGCCGGTATCACCGAGACGCCGAAGACCCGCGCCGACCTCTTCAAGGCCTTCGACGCCATCAAGGCCAAGGGCGACGCCGAGCCGATCTACCTGCCCGGCCAGAACTGGTACTTCTTCGACGGTCTGCTCGTCGGTCAGGGCGTCGAGCCGGTCAAGAAGGAAGGCGACAAGTACGTCTCCAACCTGTCCGACCCGAAGGTCGGCGCGGCGATGGACGTGTACAAGCAGTACCAGGCCTACTCCAAGGCCCCCAAGGACAAGGACGAGGCCACCCCGCAGCAGGCCGAGGTCTTCGCCAAGGGCAAGACCGGCGCCATCATCGCGATGGGCTACGAGGCCGGCACCGCGATCAAGGCCAACCCGAAGCTCAAGGACGACATCGGCTTCTTCACCATCCCCGGTGAGACCGCCGACAAGCCCGAGGGCGTCTTCCTGGGCGGTTCCAACTTCGCCGTTGCCGCAGGCAGCAAGAAGCAGGACCTCGCCAAGGAGTTCCTGAAGATCGCGCTCAGCGAGGCGAACGACGGTGCTCTCGTCAAGGAGGCCGGCTGGACCCCGAAGTCCGAGGCCGGGCAGAAGTACGCCGTCGGCCAGCCCGCCGCCGAGGCCGCAGGCCCCGCCGCCGCCAAGTCCGGTGGCACGACGCCGCTGATCCCGGAGTGGGCGCCGGTGGAGAACCCGCCGAACCCGATCAAGACCTACATGACGCTGGTTCTGCAGGGTAAGTCGTCGGCCGACGCCGCCAAGCAGGTCGAGGGCGAGCTCAACAAGCGCCTCTCCCAGCAGCAGTAGTAGATGTAGCGCGATACGTGCCGGGGCAGCGGGTCCACCCGCCGCCCCGGCCGTACGCACCGTTCCGGTAGGGCTCTGTTGGAAGTGATGGCGAGCATGGCAGTGCACACCAATCCGTCGGACGTGGCGAAGTCGGCCACAGCCAGCGGACAGGGCGGGAAACCACCCGCCGCTCGGGGCGGGGGACGCAAGCAGAAGCCGGGTCTGGGGATCGCCCCCTACCTGCTCCTGGTACCCGCACTCGCCGTGACGGCGGTTCTCCTCGGCTATCCCCTGGTGAAGAACGGCATGCTGTCGTTCCAGAACCTCAACATGGGACAGCTGATCCAGCACGTCACCGAATGGAACGGGTTCAAGAACTACGAGGAGATCCTCGGCGGTGAGGACTTCTGGCGCGTCACCGTCCGGACGATCGTCTTCACCGGTGTCAACGTCGCACTGATCATGCTGCTCGGCACGCTGATCGGGCTGCTGCTCGCCCGTCTCGGCAAGAAGATGCGGCTGACCCTGATGCTGGGCCTCGTGCTCGCCTGGGCCATGCCCGTCATCGCGGCGTCCACGGTCTACCAGTGGCTCTTCGCCTCACGCTTCGGCGTCGTGAACTACGTGCTCGACAAGGTCGGCTTCCACTCCATGGCCGACTACAACTGGACGGGTTCACAGCTCTCGACCTTCTTCGTGGTCACGCTGCTCATCGTGTGGCAGTCGATCCCGTTCGTGGCGATCAACCTCTACGCCGCCACCACGACCATCCCCAAGGAACTGTACGAAGCCGCCTCGCTCGACGGAGCCGGCGTCTGGAAGAGCTTCACCTCGGTGACCTTCCCCTTCATGCGGCCCTTCCTCTACGCCACGACCTTCCTCGAAGTCATCTGGGTGTTCAAGGCGTTCCCGCAGATCTTCACCATCAATGAGGGCGGCCCCAACCGCCTCACGGAGACGTTGCCGATCTACGCCTTCGTCGAAGGGGTCGGCAACCAGCACTACGGTATGGGCGCCGCCATCTCGCTGCTCACCATCCTGATCATGCTGGGGCTGACTTCGTACTACCTCCGCATCGTTCTCAAGCAAGAGGAGGACGAGCTGTGAAGCGCTCCCTGCTCGGCCGCATCTGGCCCAACGCAACGGCGATCGTCCTCTTCGCCGCCCTGGTCTTCCCCGTCTACTGGATGTTCACCACGGCGTTCAAGCCGACCGGCGACATCATCACCGAGACACCGGTCTGGTTCCCGACCGACGTCACGTTCGAGCACTTCAAGACCGCGTACAACGCGCCGGACTTCCTCACTCTGGTCAGGAACTCGCTGACCGTCACGGTGTGCGCCGTCGTGTTCTCGCTGATCATCGCGCTCTTCGCGTCGTTCGCGCTCGCGCGGATGCGGTTCAAGGGCCGCAAGAGCATGATCCTGGTCTTCATGATCGCGCAGATGGCCCCGTGGGAGGTCATGGTCATCGCGATCTACATGCTGGTCCGCGACGCGGACATGCTCAACAGCCTGGTGCCGCTGACCCTCTTCTACATGGTCATGGTGCTGCCCTTCACCATCCTGACGCTGCGCGGCTATGTCGCCGCCGTGCCCAAGGAGCTGGAGGAGTCCGCCATGGTCGACGGGTGCAGCCGCCCGCAGGCGTTCGTCAAGGTGATCCTGCCGCTGCTCGCCCCCGGTCTGATGGCCACCTCGCTCTTCGGCTTCATCACGGCGTGGAACGAATTCCCGCTCGTCCTGATCCTCAACAAGGATCCCGAGGCCAAGACGCTGCCGCTGTGGCTCTCCCAGTTCCAGAGCCAGTTCGGCGACGACTGGGGTGCCACCATGGCGGCGGCCTCGATCTTCGCGGTCCCGATCCTGATCCTCTTCGTCTTCCTGCAGCGTAAGGCCGTCAGCGGTCTCACCGACGGCGCCGTGAAGGGATAACGCCTCCCATGACCATCCTCACCTCCACCACGGACACCGTCACCCGCGACGCCCTCGCCGTCCTGCAGCCGGGCTTCACCGGCACCACCGCGCCGGACTGGCTGCTGCGCCGGGTCGGCGAAGGCCTCTCCTCCGTCGGTCTCTTCGGCCGCAACATCGTCACGCCCGAGCAGCTTGCCGCGCTCACCGCGCAGCTCCGCGCCGAGCGGGACGACGTACTCGTCGCGATCGACGAGGAGGGCGGCGACGTCACCAGGCTGGAGGTGCGTCACGGCTCGTCCTTCCCCGGCAACCTGGCGCTCGGCCACGTCGACGACGTCGCACTGACCCGCGCCGTCGCCCGGGAGCTGGGCCGACGGCTCGCCGACTGCGGCGTCAACCTCAACTGGGCGCCCTCCGCGGACGTCAACTCCAACCCGGGCAACCCGGTCATCGGGGTCCGGTCCTTCGGCGCCGACCCGCACCTGGTCGCCCGCCACACCGCCGCCTACGTCGAGGGCCTCCAGGCCGCCGGGGTGGCCGCCTGCACCAAGCACTTCCCGGGGCACGGCGACACCGCGGTCGACTCGCACCACGCGCTGCCCCGCATCGATGTGGACCTGGAGACCCTGCACGCCCGTGAGCTGGTGCCCTTCCGGGCGGCCATCGCGGCGGGTTCCAAGTCGGTGATGAGCGCGCACATCCTGCTCGCGGCGCTCGACCCGCACCGCCCGGCGACGCTGAGCCCGCAGATCCTCACTGGTCTGCTGCGCGACGAACTGGGCTACGACGGCCTGATCGTCACGGACGGCATGGAGATGCAGGCCATCTCCGCGACGTACGGAATCGAGCGCGGCTCCGTCCTCGCCATCGCCGCGGGCGCCGACGCGATCTGCGTCGGCGGCGGTCTCGAGGACGAGGCCACCGTGCTGCGGCTGCGCGACGCGCTGGTCGCGGCGGTCCGTACCGGTGAACTGCCCGAGGAGCGGCTGGCGGACGCCGCCGCCCGGGTACGGGCCCTCGCGTCCTGGACGCAGCGGGCCAGGGGGGCTGTCACGGAGCCGGGCGCGGCAGTGCAGGAGGGGATCGCGCCCGGCACCGGAGACAGCACGGGCATCGGCTCGGACGTCGGTCTGACCGCCGCACGCCGTGCGGTGAAGGTGACCGGTACGGCCGGCCCCCTCACCGGGCCCGCCTACGTCGCCGCGCTCACCCCGGTCGCGAACATCGCGGTCGGCGACGAGACCCCGTGGGGCGTCGCCGCCGAACTGGCCCGGCTGGTGCCCGGAACCGGGACCGACACCTACAGCGGCGAGACCGAGGCGCCCGCGGCCGCCGTGCTGCGGGCCGCGGGGGAGCGGCGCATCGTCGCGGTCGTCCGCGACGCGCACCGCCACCCGTGGATGACCGAGGCCCTCGACGAGGTGCTCGCGGCGCGTCCGGACACGATCGTGGTCGAGATGGGCGTCCCCCAGGCCGAACCCAGGGGCGCCCTGCACATCGCCACCCACGGCGCGGCCAGGGTCTGCGGCCTGGCAGCGGCAGAGGTCATCGCCGGCCACTGACGCGCCCCTCCCGGGCCGGCCCGCTCCCGGCCCGGGAAAACCCGTCGGCCCGGGCCCGGTCGAGCCCGTCCGGGCCCATCCCCGGCCCGGTCGGGCCCGTCCGGCGATCGAGGACGGACACGTCCGGCGGGACGGCCCCGCACACATGAGGGGCCCCGCACACGCGGGAGGGCCGGGACACCACACGGTGTCCCGGCCCTCCCGCGTACGTACGGAGACTAAATGCCCTGCCACAGCGGCTTCGCCGCATACGTGGCGCGGAAGTAGTCCGCCAGCTTCAGCTTGGACGCGGCGGCCTCGTCGACCACGACCGTCGCGTGCGGGTGCAGTTGCAGCGCCGACGCGGGCACGATCGAGGCGATCGGGCCCTCGACCGTCTGCGCCACGGCGTCGGCCTTGCCCTCGCCCGTCGCGAGCAGGATCGGGTGGCGGGACTCCAGGATCGTGCCGATGCCCTGGGTGATGACGTGGTGCGGCACCTGCGCGATGTCGTCGTCGAAGAAGCGCGCGTTGTCGACCCGGGTCTGCTCGGTCAGCGTCTTGATCCGGGTGCGCGAGGCGAGCGAGGAGCACGGCTCGTTGAAGCCGATGTGCCCGTCCGTGCCGATGCCGAGCAGCTGGAGGTCCACGCCGCCGGCCTCGGCGAGCGCCTTGTCGTACGCCTCGCAGGCGGCCTGGACGTCCTCGGCGGAGCCGTCGGGGCCCATGAACGACGCCTCGGAGAGCCCGAGCGGTTCGACGACCTCGCGCAGCACCACGGAGCGGTACGACTCCGGGTGGCCCGCCGGCAGCCCCACGTACTCGTCGAGCTGGCAGATGCGGGCGCGCGAGGCGTCCACGGCGCCGGAGCGGACCTTGTCCGCCAGCGCCTGGTAGATGGGCAGCGGGGTCGAGCCGGTGGCAACGCCGAGAAGGGCGTCGGGCTTACGGCTGAGCAGGGCGCCGATGGCCCCTGCGATCAGTTCGCCGCCTGCCTTGGCGTCCGGGACGATGACAACTTCCACGCGGGGCCTGCCGATCTGAAGTGAAGATATGTGGTATAGACCAATCTAAGGTCAATCTAGCAGACGCCGCGCCCCCGGACACGGCCCACGGCTGCCCATCGGGGACACGTTTCCGGAAGCGCGGGTGCGGCGGGGCCGGGAGGCTGTCCGCTGGCGGGTCCCCGGTGCGCCGTGTTCGACTTGACCGACGCATCGTGACACCCCCGGGAGGCTCCAGACATGTCCGCCACGTACCCGGCCGGCGAGGGTGAGCAGCGGGGCCGGATCATGTCCGGCGAGATGGCCGAGCAGCCCGGAATGCTCCGCCGCATCCTCGACCGGGGGGCGCCCGCCGTCCGGGCGGTTGCCGCCGAGATCGCCGCCAGGAAGCCGCGCTTCGTCCTGCTCACGGCCCGGGGCACGTCGGACAACGCCGCGCTCTACGCGAAGTACCTGCTGGAGATCACGATGGGCCTGCCCTGCGGTCTGGCCTCGATGTCCACGACCACCGCGTACGGGGCGAAGCCGGACCTCAGGGACGTCCTGGTCATCACCGTGAGCCAGTCCGGCGGATCGCCCGACCTGGTGGCGTCGACCAGGGCGGCCAGGGAGGCCGGGGCCGTGACGCTGGCGGTGACCAACAGCCCGGACTCGCCGCTCGCCGCGGTCTCCGAGTACCACATCGACATCCTGGCGGGGCCGGAGAAGGCCCTGCCCGCCACCAAGACGTACACCGCCTCGCTGCTGTCGCTGTACCTCTTCGTGGAGGGCCTGCGTGGCGGCGACGGCGCGGCGGCGGCGATCCTGCCGGAGCTCGCCGAGGCGGTCCTGGCCCGCAGGGGCGAGGTCAGGGCCCTGGCGTCCCGCTACCGCTTCGCCGAGCGGATGGTCATCACCTCGCGCGGCTACGGCTATCCCACGGCCAAGGAAGCCGCCCTGAAGCTGATGGAGACGAGCTACATCCCCGCTCTGGCCTACTCGGGAGCCGATCTGCTGCACGGTCCGCTCGCCATGGTCGACAACATCTCCCCGGTGATCGCCGTGGTCACCGACGGCCGGGGCGGCGAGGCCCTCCAGCCGGTGCTGGACCGGCTGCGGGGGCGAGGGGCGGACCTCTTCGTGGTCGGCCCCAAGGCCCAGGTGGAAGCGGCCTCCGCGGGCTTCGTGCTGCCGACGGCCGGCGTCGCGGAGGAGGTGCAGCCGATCCTGGAGATCCTGCCGCTGCAGATGCTGGCGTACGAGGTGACCATCGCCCGGGGCCAGGACCCGGACGCGCCGCGCGCGCTCGCGAAGGTCACCGAAACCCACTGAGGGGCGTGTGGTCCGCCCCGGAAAAACCCGCGGGCCGCGGCGCCGGGCCGGGACCCTCAGCCCGACCAGCACCGCAGCCCGGAGCAGGACCGCCCGCTACGGGCGATCGTTCCGGCCGGCGGTGTGCGGTGCCCCCGGCCGGGGGAGAGACACCGGCGCAGTCAGGGCAGAGAGCGCGGGTATCTCGTTCCGCTCTCCTGTGCGGGGAGAGCGGAGGCTCTGTACTGAGCATTGTGGACTAGACCATTCACCGTGTCCATCCATGGCGCCCGGTGAATTCCAGCCCTTCTTCCTGCACGTGCGGGTGGGACGTCCGGTTCGAAACCTGCGCACATCCACAGGTACGCTCGCACCCGTGCCCTCCATGAACGACCTCGTCCGCCAGCACACCGCCCTGAGCGACACCGACCTCGAGTGGCTTCATCTGCTGGTCTCGGAGTGGCAACTGCTCTCCGACCTGTCCTTCGCCGACCTCGTCCTGTGGGTTCCCACGCGTGACGGTACCCGTTACGTGTCCGTGGCCCAGATGCGCCCCAACACCGGCCCCACCTCCTACCAGGACGACATGGTCGGCCACCTCGTCCCGCGCGGCCGCCGTCCGCTGCTGGACGCGGCGCTGGACGAGGGCCGGATCGTGCGCGAGGGCGACCCGGAGTGGCGCGAGGAGGTTCCCGTACGGGTCGAGTCGATCCCCGTACGCAGGGAGGGCCGCGTCCTGGGCGTCATCGCGCGCAACACCAACCTGCTCACGGTCCGCACGCCGTCCCGGCTGGAGCTCACCTACCTCCAGTCGGCCTCCGACCTGGCCCAGATGATCGCGGCCGGCGCCTTCCCGTTCCCCGGCCAGCAGGTCGACATGGACGCTTCGCCCCGGGTCGGCGACGGGCTGGTCCGTCTCGACGCCGACGGGGTCGTCCAGTACGCCAGCCCCAACGGCCTCTCCGCCTACCACCGCCTCGGCCTCGCCTCCGACCTGGTCGGACAGCACCTCGGCGGGATCACCGCCGAACTCGCGCCCTCCCGGGGCCCGGTGGACGAAGCACTCGTCAAACTCGCCAGCGGATACGCCCCCCGTGAGTTCGAGGTGGAGTGCGCGGGCGGGGTGATCCAGCTCCGGGCGATCCCGCTCAAGCCCAAGGGGGTCCGCATCGGCTCCCTGGTGCTGCTGCGTGATGTCACCGAACTGCGCCGCCGTGAGCGCGAGTTGATCACCAAGGACGCCACCATCCGGGAGATCCACCACCGGGTGAAGAACAACCTCCAGACGGTTGCCGCCCTGTTGCGCCTGCAAGCGCGCCGGATGGATTCCCCGCAGGGCCGCGAGGCGCTCAACGAGGCGGTGCGGCGCGTCGGTTCGATCGCCATCGTCCATGAGACGCTGTCCCAGAATCTGGACGAGCGGGTGGAGTTCGACGAGATCGCCGACCGTGTCATCGCCATGGTCGCCGAGATCTCGCCGGGCAAGGTCACCTGTCGGCGCACGGGACGCTTCGGCATTCTCGACGCCGAAGTGGCCACACCGCTGGCGATGGTCCTCACCGAGGTGCTGCAGAACGCCCTGGAGCACGCGTTCGGCGTGGCCGAGACGGGCACGGTCGAGGTGTCCGCGGTGCGTGGCGGTTCGCCCACCGAGGGCCGGCTGCTGATCACCGTGCAGGACGACGGCTGCGGTCTGCCCGAGGGGTTCGATCCCCAGCGTGCCGGAAATCTGGGACTCCAGATCGTACGGACGCTGGTCGCGGGCGAGCTGGGCGGCTCGTTCGGCATGGTGCCGGCACCCGAGCGGGGTACTCAGGTCGTCCTCGACATCCCGGTCCGCGCCGACAAGTAGGACCTGCGTACAGCAGAGAGCCCGGACCGTTGGTGAACGGTCCGGGCTCTCTGGTCAAGCATGCGCTTCGGGGGTACTGCGCGCTGCGACTCGGGGGGCGGGGTGATGCGTACGCTCTGTACGCGCCGCCTGGCTGAGGTTCGCGGTGGCGTCGGTCAGGCGCTTGCGTTACGCGCCCGGTTGCGAGCGGCGCGGCGCTTCATTGCGCGGCGCTCGTCCTCGCTGAGGCCACCCCAGACGCCGGAGTCCTGGCCGGACTCGAGCGCCCACTGCAGGCACTGCTCCATGACGGGGCAGCGACGGCAGACGGCCTTGGCTTCCTCGATCTGCAGCAGCGCAGGACCGGTGTTGCCGATGGGGAAGAACAGCTCCGGGTCTTCCTCACGACAAACGGCGTTGTGACGCCAGTCCATGGCTGCTACCTCTCCTTGGTATACGTACTGTGGCTTGTGAATGTGAACGCTTTCACGAATCCCCCCGCAGATGTCGGGCCTACGCCCAGATGAACTGGTTGTGGTCCTGTGCAGTGAGGAGGGGTTCTGGCTCTCAGTGGAGGCCGTTGTTGCGGGCCGTCCCGATCGCCATGTAGAGATTCGCAAACCTCGGCGACGGATACAACCCCTTCTGGAAAGTTTTTTTTGATTCCTCGGTGTCGGCTAGGTCACAGCCGTACTTCTAGAGGGTGGAAGCCAGTCCAAACGTTCGAGTTAAAGGACTTTGGTCCCTTCCACTCACACAATCACACGCAGTGCACGGCGTACGCCTGTGAACGTCACACTCGTACGCAGCCCCAGGTGGTCACCGTCCATCTGGAAGGGCAGTGGAGCCTTTGAATGCAAGGTGAAGTCCGTGAGGTCATGCAGTGAAACGGCGTGCTTGCCGCGAGGGCCCTTCTCGGGGCTGGAAGTGAGCAGCTGGGTGGCGTACCGGGTGACGGCCGCGGTGGACAGTCGCTGCAGGCCGAGGACGTCCAGGCCGGTGTCGAACGATGCCTTCGGGGAGGCGTACATCGGCCGGTTTCCCAGGTAGGTCCAGGGGGCCGTGTTGCAGATTATGGAGAGCGCGAGGTCGGTGACCGGGTCCTGGCCGGGTACGTCGAGCGTGATCAGCCCCTGTCGCCGGTGCGGCTCCTCCAGGAACTGGCGCATCACCTGGCGTACGTACAGCGCATGGGTCGAACGCTTGCCGCGCTCGCGCTGCTGTTCGACGCGGCCGATCACTCCGGCATCGAATCCGAGGCCGGCGCAGAAGGTGAACCAGCGCTCCGGCACCGATTCGTCCTCCGTGCCGGGGGTGCCGGCCGCCAGGCCCAGCCCCACGGTGCGCTCGGTGCGGTTGGCCAGCGCGTCCAGGATGGCGCCGGTCGCCTCCACCGCGTCGTTCGGCAGGCCGAGGGCGCGCGCGAAGACATTGGTGGAGCCGCCGGGAACCACCGCGAGCTTCGGCAGGTTGTCGATGTCGGGGCCGTTGTGGAGCAGGCCGTTCACGACCTCGTTGACCGTGCCGTCACCACCGAGCGCGACCACGAGATCGATGTCGTCGCTGTCGGCGGCCCGCCGGCCCAGATCACGGGCGTGTCCGCGGTACTCGGTGGACACGGCCTCCAGCTTCATCTCGCTGGCCAGTGCATGAATCAGCACGTCACGGGTCCGCGCACTGGTGGTGGTGGCAGCTGGATTGACCACAAGAAGTGCGCGCATGACCGCCAGACTACCTACCGCGAGGTATCGGCCTGAAGTCCTGCCCGGTCACCTTCACGCTGGGTGATGGGACCGGTGCGGTGCGATGGGCTGCGCGCCGGCCGGGGCGGTCCTGCGGTGTTCCGACCCCGGCTTCCCTTTCGTGCGCCGGGGATGCCAACCTGCAAGGGTGAGTACTCAGCAGAACGCGCCCTCGTCGACGCCCCTGGCCGAACCGCCGAAGCCGGCCAGGATCACGCTCGTGGCCGGACTCAGCGCCCTCGAAGGCGCGGCCCTGGTCATCGGTGGTGTCTACATGCTGGTCATGGGACTGCTCGGCCGCCCCGACAGTCCCACCCAGGCCGAAATGGGCGGCCTGACGGTGATCGCGCTGGGGCTGATCCCGCTCTTCGCCGCCCGCGGGCTGCTTCGGCGGCGCAGCTGGAGCCGCGGGCCCGCGCTCATCACGCAGATCATCGCGCTCCCGGTGGCCTGGACTCTGCTGCGGTCCCACGGGGTGCTGATCCCCGCCGGGATCGTGCTCGCCGCGGTGTCGCTGACCGCGCTCTACCAGCTGGCGCGGCCGGCGACCATCGAGGCGCTCGGCATCCGCCGGCCGGGCGCGAAGCCCGACGCGGAGACCGGCGACACGGGGAGTGCCGACGCCTGAGAGGCCGACGGGGCAGCCGACAGCCGTCGCCCGGCCAGGGGCGAAGGCGGTCCGCCGGTCCGGTGAGGGGTGCGGTCCGTCCGGCCGGTCACGGGGAAGGGGACCGTCCGGACGGTCCGGATGAACGCGGTCCGGCCGTCCGCGGCCTCGCCTACTCCTCGACGAGCAGCCGCTCGCGCAGCTGCGCCAGCGTGCGGGCCAGCAGCCGCGAGACGTGCATCTGCGAGATGCCGACCTCCTGCGCGATCTGCGACTGGGTCATGTTGCCGAAGAACCGGAGCAGCAGGATCCGTTTCTCCCTGGGGGGCAGGTCCTCCAGCAGCGGTTTGAGCGACTCCCGGTACTCGACGCCCTCAAGTGCCTCGTCCTCGGAGCCGAGCGTGTCCGCGACCGCGGGGGACTCGTCGTCCGTGTCCGGCACGTCCAGCGAGAGCGTGCTGTACGCGTTGGCCGATTCCAGGCCCTCCAGGACCTCTTCCTCGGAGATGCCGAGCCGCTCCGCCAGTTCGTGCACCGTGGGTGAGCGGCCGTGCTGCTGGGAGAGCTCCGCGGTCGCCGTGGTCAGCGACAGCCGCAGCTCCTGGAGCCGGCGCGGCACACGCACCGCCCAGCCCTTGTCGCGGAAGTGCCGCTTGATCTCGCCGACGACGGTGGGTGTCGCGTACGTCGAGAACTCGACGCCGCGCTCCGGGTCGAAGCGGTCCACCGACTTGATCAGACCGATCGTGGCGACCTGGGTCAGATCGTCCAGCGGCTCGCCGCGGTTGCGGAAGCGCCGGGCCAGATGCTCCACGAGCGGCAGGTGCATGCGCACCAGCCGGTTGCGCAGCTCCGCCTTCTCGGGCGAGCCGTCCGGGAGCTTGCCCAGCTCGATGAACAACGCCCGCGCCCCGCTGCGGTCGTGTGGATCGTGGTGCCTGTGCTCGCTCATCTGGCCTGCCCGCTCCGCCTGCGACTGCTCCACCGCGACCGTAATGCCGGCAGGCCCGCCCGCCCCGTCCACCGGATGAGGCAGGGCCTGCTGTTCCGGGATGCCTGCTGAGCGCACCACCTCTGGTCGGATCGTCTCGTCCCGCACAGGACCGTCCCCGTTCCCGTTGCTCACGCCGGCCCGGGTCCCGCGCCGCGCTGTTTGTACAGGCTGATGCTGACCGTACGGTCAGCGGCGACCGAGGAGTCGACCTTTCCGGCCAGTGCGGAGAGCACCGTCCAGGCGAACGTGTCGCGCTCCGGCGCCCGGCCGTCCGTCGTGGGGGCCGAAACCGTCACCTCGAGAGAATCGTCGACGAGCCGGAACACGCAGCTGAGGACGGAGCCGGGCACGGCCTGCTGGAGCAGGATCGCGCAGGCCTCGTCGACCGCGATGCGAAGATCCTCGATCTCGTCGAGAGTGAAGTCCAAACGCGCTGCGAGGCCGGCCGTGGCCGTACGCAGCACCGACAGGTAGGCACCCGCAGCGGGCAGCCGGACCTCTACGAAGTCCTGATTCCCGGGCTCGCCTGCGATCTGGGACACCCTCACCTCCAAGGTGGCACAAACTCTTCGAGGATCCGGGAAGGGGCACCCGGAGCCATGTGGTACGTCTTCGGTTCTTGGTCCGGCGACGCTATCGCGATCCATGATGCCGTGTCGCCGGGACCCCAACCCATGACTGTCACTCATGGTAAACCCATGAGTACACACAGTGGCTAGAGGTCTGTGGCTGTCAATTACGAACAACAGGCGCCGGTTTGACGTACCCAGACGTCAGACGATCGAACCGTCCTCGAAGCACCAGCGCCAGCTCTCGCCGGCCTCGAAGCTCCGCATCACCGGATGGCCGGTCTCCTCGAAGTGCCCCGTGGCGTGCCGCATGGGCGACGAATCGCAGCAGCCGACATGGCCGCAGGTCAGGCAGAGTCGCAGTTGCACGGGGTTGGTGCCCGCCGCCAGACATTCGGTACAGGTCCCGGAGAGGGCTGCGGGTTCGGGGCGCGGCAGGTCCGGTACATGCGGGCACTCGCTCATGATGGCCAGGTTACGACGGATGCGAGGACCGTGAGATGGACGCATTGCCACTGGTGGCACTGGTCGCGGCCAGTGCGGCGACAGCCGGTCTGGCCCGCAGGACGCCGGTGCCGGCCCCCCTGCTGCTGGTGGCCCTCGGGCTGATCGGCGCCTACCTGCCGGGGGTGCCGGACTACACGCTGGACGCGCACATCGTGCTGCCGCTCCTGCTGCCGCCACTGCTCTACACGGCGGCCGTGGACAGTTCGTACCTGGACCTGCGGGCCAATATCCGTCCGGTCGCCCTGCTCTCGGTCGGCTACGTGCTGTTCGCCACCGTCGCGGTCGGCTGGCTGGCGTACCGGCTGGTGCCGGACCTGCCGCTCACCGCGGCACTGGTGCTGGGCGCCGTGATCGCCCCTCCGGACGCCGTGACCGCCGCGGCCATCGCCCGCCGGGTCGGCCTGCCCGCCCGGGTCACCACGATCCTCCAGGGCGAATCCCTGGTGAACGACGCGACCGCGATCACCGCCTACAAGGTGGCGCTCGCCGCGGCCGTGGGCGAGGGCATGAGCTGGGGCGCCGGGATCGGCGAGTTCCTGCTGGCCTCGGTGGGCGGTGTCGGGGTCGGCCTGGTGCTCATGGTTCCGCTGCACTGGCTCCGTACGCACCTGAAGGAGCCGCTGCTCCAGAACACCCTGTCGCTCCTGATCCCGTTCGTGGCCTACGCCGCCGCCGAGCACGTGCACGCCTCCGGAGTGCTCGCCGTGGTCGTCGTCGCGCTCTATCTGGGCCACCGTTCCTGGCAGGTCGACTTCGCCACCAGGCTCCAGGAGGCCGCCGTCTGGAAGATGGTCGCCTTCATCCTGGAGTCTGCCGTCTTCGCTCTGATCGGCCTCCAGCTGCCCTTCGTGCTGAAGGGGCTCGGTACGTACGCCGTGACCGAGGCGCTCTGGTACGCGGTGGCGGTGTTCCTGGTGGTCGTCGTGGTCCGGTTCATCTGGGTCTACCCGGCGACCTATGTGCCGCGCCTGCTGTCGCAACGCATCAGGGAACGCGAACCCGAGACCAACTGGACCTCTCCGCTGATCGTCGGCTGGGCCGGGATGCGCGGCGTCGTCTCGCTCGCCATCGCCTTCTCCATCCCGATGGTCACGAGCGACGGCGAGGCGTTCCCCGCGCGCAACCTGGTGCTGTTCCTGACGTTCACCACGGTCATCGGCACCCTGGTCGTCCAGGGGCTCACGCTGCCCGTCATGGTGAAGGTCCTGAAGCTTCCGGGCCGCGACCGGCACGCCGAGACGCTTGCCGAGGCGCAGGCCCAGAGCACGGCGTCCGCGGCCGCCGAGGCGCGCCTGGAGGAGCTGCTGGCCGACCGGCGCAACAGCCTGCCCCAGCCGCTCACCGACCGGCTGCGCACCGTCCTGGAGCGGCGCCGCAACGCCGTATGGGAACGGCTCGGTGCGGCCAATCCGGTGACGGGGGAATCGGCGGACGAGACCTACCGGCGGCTGGCCGGCGAGATGATCGAGGCCGAGCGCGAGGTCTTCGTGCGGCTGCGGGACGAGCGCAGCATCGACGACGAGATGATGCGGACCCTGCTCAGGCGTCTCGACCTGGAGGAGGCGGCCGCCTACCGGGAGGAGTCGGACGGCTGATCCCGAGGGGGTTCGTCCGGGCGCCCCGTGACGACGGCCGCGAGGGTGGTCCCGGCGGGGAACGCGCCCTCCTGGGCCAGTGCGGTCAGCGCGTACAGGAGTTTGGCCACATAGAGCCGTTCGACCGGCAGTCCGTGGCGGTCCTCGAAGTCGTCGGCGAAGGCGTGGAGCGCGGGGGTGGTGCGGGCGTACCCGCCGAAGTGGAAGCGGTCGTCGAGCGACCAGGTGCCGGCCGGGCCGCCGAACGCCTCCCGCTGGAGGTTTCGCACGGTGTCCCCCAGAAAGCCGCCGCGCAGGACCGGGATGCCGAGGGCGCGCTGTCCCGTCGCCAGCCCCGCGGCGAGACCGGCGAGGGTGCCGCCGGTACCGCAGGCCACGGCCGCCACGTCGGCGGCTCCGCGCAGCTCGTGCCCGAGCGCTGTGCAGCCGTGTGCGGCCGGAGCGTTGCTGCCGCCCTCCGGGATCACCTCGCACTCCCCGTAGGTGCTCAGCAGGCCCGCCAGGACCTGGGGATCGGCCTTGGCGCGGTACGTCCGCCGGTCCATGAAGTGCAGCCGCATGCCGTCGGCCGCGCACCGGGCGAGCGAGGGGTTGAGCGGGCGGTGGGCGAGTTCGTCACCCCGGACGACGCCGACGGTGCGGAAGCCCAGCAGCCGGCCCGCCGCCGCGGTGGCCCGCAGATGGTTGGAGTACGCGCCGCCGAAGGTCAGCACGGGGCGGCCGGCGGCGGCGCGGAGGTTCGGGGCGAGCTTGCGCCATTTGTTGCCCGGCAGGTCCGGGTGGATCAGGTCGTCGCGCTTGAGGAGCAGCGTCACGCCGTGACGGGCGAAGCGCTCGTCCTCGGCCGGCCGCAGGGGCGAGGGGAGTACCGGCCGCAGGCGGGAGAGGCCGAGCGCGTCGGCGGGCGTGGAGGACATGGCTCCATTGTGGCCGCGCTCCGGGCGGGTGCGGGGCGCGGCCCGGGTCAGGGCCGCGCTGGGGCCGGTGCGGGTCCCGGACTACTTCAGGCGGTCCTGGATCCGTGCCCGCATGGAGGTCATCGAGAAGCCGAGCGGATCGATCTTGCCCGGCTGCCACTCCCGGTGGCCGATGACGGACCTGGAGTTCCACTTGTGGTGGCGGCAGACCGCGGCCGCGGCCTTCTCGATGGCTTCGAGCTGGGCGGCGGGCCAGGGGTCCTCGCCGTCGCCGAGGTTCTCGCACTCGAAGCCGTAGAAGTGCCGGTTCCCGTCGGTGTTGGCCTCGTTGTCCGACGGGAGGCGTTTCTCGGCGATGACGGCGCGCAGCACGTCGTCGTCGCCCATTCCGGCGTGGTTGGCCCGTCCGTGGCCGACGAGGTGGACCCGGCCGTCCTTGGCGATGACGCCGTGACACAGCGGCCCCGGCAGCGCGGTGTGGCCGTCGCGGCACATCCGGACGGTCGCGGCGGTGCCCCTGGTGGCGGTGTGATGGATCATCACGCCGTTGACCGGTCCCCAGGGGCCCTTGTGGTTGCGGTTGTGAGTACGCCAGTCGCCGACCTGGACGACGGTGAGGCCTTCGTCCTTGAGGGCGTCGAGAAAGGCGCTCGCGGACATGGGTGAGGACATGACCGACTCCTTCGTGCGTGGGGGGAGTACGTCCGTACAGCGCTTGTACCCGACGCACGGGGCCCCGGACCAGTCACGGAGTGATTCCGGGGCCCTGTTCGGGCGCTGTGCGAGCCGATTCGGTCAAATCCCGGCCAGCGACGGGCAGGTTCAGTCCTGGGCGAGCCACAGGTCGGGGCCGAACACCTCGTAGTGGATGTCGGCCGCGGGTACCCCCTTGGCGAGCAGCTGGGTGCGCACGGCCCGCATGAAGGGCAGCGGGCCGCAGAGGTAGGCGTGGGTGCCGGACGGGATCACCACTCCGGTCAGGTCGACCAGGCCGGTGCGGTCCGCCGGGTGGCCGGGTGCGGGGGTCTCGTACCAGAAGTGCGCCTCGGCGTCGGGGAGTCCGGCGGTGAACCTGACATGCTCGGCGCGCAGCGCGTGGTCGGCGGGGGAGCGGTCGCCGTGCACCACGGTCACCGGTGCGCGGTGCCCGGAGTCCGCGAGGTGCTCCAGCATCGACAGCATCGGGGTGCAGCCGATGCCCGCGGACGCGAGCAGGAGCGGGGCGTCGGTGGACTTGAGTACGAGGTCGCCGTACGGGGCCGAGACCCGGAGCCGGTCGCCGGCCCCGACCCGGGCGTGCAGGTGCCGTGAGACCTCGCCGTCGGGGGCGCCGTCGCCGTGCACCCGCTTGACGGTGAACGAGCGAACCGCCGAACCGGGGGCGGAGGAGAGGCTGTACTGGCGTATCTGGTGGGCGCCGTCGGGGAGTTCCACCTGTACGGACACGTACTGGCCGGGGCGGAAGGCGGGGGCGGGCGAGCCGTCGGCGGGGCGGATCCGGAACGTGGCGACGTCCGCCGTCTCCTCGGTACGGGAGACCACCTCCCACGCGCGCCACACGTCACCGGCGACGACACCCTGCTGCGCGTACAGCCGCTCCTCGATGGCGATCAGCGCGTTGGCCATCAGCCAGTAGACCTCGTCCCAGGCGGCGGCGACCTCGGGGGTCACCGCGTCGCCGAGCACTTCGGCGATGGCGGCGAACAGATGGGTGTGCACGACGTCGTACTGGGCAGCCGTGACGCCGAGCGAGGCGTGCTTGTGCGCGATGCGGTCGAGCATGACGTCGGGGCGGGTGCCGGGGTGCTCGACCAGCTGGGTCGCGAACGCGGCGATGGAGCCCGCGAGCGCCTGACGCTGGGCGCCGGAGGCCTGGTTGCCGCGGTTGAACAGGTCGCGCAGCAGCTCCGGGTGGGCGTCGAAGAGCTTGCGGTAGAAGAGATCGGCGATGTCCCCGATGGCCGCGCCGACGGCGGGCAGGGTGGCACGGACGGTGGCGGTCGACGGCTCGGAGAGCATCGTTAACTCCTCGGATTCATAATTGGCATCTGAGATGCGCATTTAAGAGCAGTGTAGGAACCGGGCCGTGGGCCCGGTGCGGCGGGGGGTGGTTCAGTCGTCGGCCGGCGGTCCGCTGCTGATGCCGAGCAGCAGGGGGCCGGTGGGCGAGGAGACCAGTGTGGCGACGGTCAGCGGGTCCAGCGAGGCGTAGAAGGCCTCCGACGCCGCGCGCAGGGCGTTGCGCAGCCGGCAGGCCGACCGCAGCGGGCACGGGGTGGCGCCCTCGCACTCGACGACGTCGCCGGGGCCCTCCAGCTCGCGGACGAGCCCGCCGATGGAGGCGGAGCGTCCGGCGGTGGTGAGGGAGAGTCCGCCGCCCCGGCCCCGTCGCGCCTCGACCAGGCCGAGGTGCTGGAGGCGGGCCACGACCTTGGCGGCGTGTGTGTACGGCACCCGCATGGTCGCCGCCACCTCCCGGGTGGTCGGCGGATCCTCGCTCTCCACGACGGCGAGACGCATCAGTACACGCAGGGCCACGTCCGTGAATTTCGTGAGCCGCATGACGGTCACGGTAAGTGAATGCGCATTCCGTATGCAAATTATTCGGGCTGATGCGCATCGCACAACGTGGTGCCCAACCCAAAGCCTGATTAGTCACACTCTTTTGTGTAATGGCGTGCCGAGCGCGCGTGCTGAAAGGTTCCTCTCGCAGGTCAGTCGATGAATCGAGAGGACGACAGATGTCCGTTGGTGAAGAGGTTCAGGACGCGCAGGTGCCGCCGAGGCAGAGTCTGGGCACGGCAGCCGCGCGGAACCTCGCGACGACCACCAAGTCCGCTCCGCAGATGCAGGAGATCAGCTCACGGTGGCTGCTGAAGATGCTTCCGTGGGTCCAGGTGCAGGGCGGCACCTACCGTGTGAACCGCCGGCTGAGCTACTCGGTCGGGGACGGCAGGGTGACCTTCGTGCAGACCGGCGACCGGGTCTCGGTCATCCCTGCCGAGCTCGGCGAACTTCCGGCCCTGAGGGACTTCGGGGACGAGGAGGTGCTGGCCGAGCTGGCCAGGCGGTGCGAGCAGCGCGAGATTCCCGCCGGGCAGCTCCTGGCGACGGCGGGAGAGGCGGCGGACCGGGTCTTTCTGCTGGCGCACGGGAAGGTCGAGAAGGTCGGCACCGGGCCCTACGGGGACGAGACGGTGCTCGGGGTCCACGCGGACGGGGCCTACTTCGGTGACCACTCCCTGACCGAGGGCGATGCCCTCTGGGAGTACACGGCCCGCGCCGTCACGGCGTGCACGGTGCTGACGCTTTCGCGGTCGGATGTACTCAACCTCGCCGAGCGGGCCGAATCGCTGAGCACCCATCTTGCCGGGCTGCTCGCGATTCCGCAGCAGCGCACCAACAGGTACGGCGAGGCGGAGATCGACCTGTCCGCCGGCCATGTGGGCGAGGCCGTCGTCCCGCACACGTACGTGGACTACGAGTCCGCGCCCCGCGAGTACGAACTGAGCGTCGCCCAGACCGTGCTGAAGGTCCACAGCAGGGTCGCCGACCTCTACAACCAGCCGATGAACCAGACCGAGCAGCAGTTGCGGCTCACGGTCGAGGCGCTGCGCGAGCGCCAGGAGCACGAGCTCATCAACAACCGGGAGTTCGGGCTGCTCAACAACTGCGACTACGGGCAGCGGCTCCAGCCGCACGACGGGGCGCCCACCCCGGACGACATGGACGAACTGCTGTCGCGCCGCCGTGGATCGAAGCTCTTCCTCGCCCACCCCCGGGCGATCGCCGCCTTCGGCCGCGAATGCAACAAGCGCGGTCTGGTGCCGGAGAGCGTGGACGTCGGCGGTCACCATGTGCCGGCCTGGCGCGGGGTCCCGATCTTCCCGTCCAACAAGATCCCGGTCACCGAGGCCCGCACCACGTCGATCATCTGCATGAGGACCGGCGAGGACGAACAAGGCGTCATCGGCCTCCAGCAGACGGGCATCCCGGACGAGATCGAACCCAGCCTGTCGGTCCGCTTCATGGGGATCGACGAGCAGGCGATCATCTCCTATCTCGTGACGGCCTACTACTCCGCGGCCGTGCTGGTCCCGGACGCCCTCGGTGTCCTGGAGAACGTCGAGGTCAGCCGCTGGCGGTGAGTCCACGGGGTCCCGGGCCCGCCGGGTCCGGGACCCCTCCGGCCGCGACCGGCGCACACAGAGCGACCACCCACGTCCCCGGCCCCGGGGCGACAGCCACCGGGGCCGGGAACGGCAACGACCGGGGTGACCCCTTGACCATGACCCATACCGACGCCGCCGCCACCGAGGGCAATGAGGCCGCGGCGCTCCTGGAGTACACCCGGACCCTCGTCGATCCGCATCTGCGGGCCGCGGTCGCCTCGCTGCCGGGGTCGATCCGGCGCGTGGCGATGTACCACTTCGGCTGGCAGCACGCCGACGGCAGACCTGCCGAGGGCGGGGCCGGAAAGGCGATCAGGCCCGCACTCGTCCTCGCCACCGCCAGGGCGCTCGGCGGCGACCCCAAGGAGGCCGTGCGGGCGGCCGTCGCCGTGGAACTGGCCCACAACTTCACCCTGCTGCACGACGATGTCATCGACGAGGACCGCACCCGCCGCCACCGGGCCACGGCCTGGACGGTCTTCGGCATCCCGGACGCGGTCATCGCGGGCGATGCCATGCTCGCCCTCGCGCAGCGGCTCCTCGCCGAGGACGCTCGCGCGGTGTCGGCCCGTGCCTCGGCCCGGCTCTCCACCTGTGTCATCGAGCTGTGCGCGGGTCAGCAGGCGGACTGCGCGTTCGAGGAACTCGGGCCGGACGAAGTCTCGTTGGACGAGTGCCTCACCATGGCGATGGCGAAGACGGGTGCGCTGCTGGGCTGTGCCTGCGCGCTGGGCGCGCTCTACGCGGGCGCGGACGAGCGTGCGGTCGGCGCGATGGACGGCTTCGGCAGGGAGGCCGGAATCGCCTTCCAGCTCATCGACGATCTGATCGGTATCTGGGGCGACCCCGCCCGGACCGGGAAGCCGGTCGGCGCCGACCTCCTCGCGCACAAGAAGTCGCTGCCCGTGGTCGCGGCGCTGACCTCGGGGACCCCGGCGGCGGCGGAGCTCGCCGCTCTCTACCGGGGCCCCATGAACACGTCCCGTGAGGTGGTCCGCGCATCCGACGCCGTGGACCGGGCGGGCGGCCGCGACTGGGCCCAGGCCGGTGCCGCGGACCGGATGGCACGCGCGGTGCACCACCTGTCCCGGGCCGTGCCCGACCTGTCGGCGGCGGGCGATCTCCTGGCGCTGGCGGAGTTCGTCACGCGCCGGACGCACTGAACGCGGGTTCCGCGCCGTCGGAACGCCGGCCGGTGAGGGAGGGCGGGAGCCGGGCGGGGGAGGACGGGGGAGGGGGCGGGACGGGGGGAGGGGGAGAGTCGGGAGGGGGGCGGAGAGGAGCCGGGCGGGAGCGGAGGGAGCCGGGCGGGAGTGGAGCGGAGATCGGCCGAGGTCACAGGGGCGGGGCGGCGAAGTGGAGGGCGGCACGGGGAGTGTCCGAGCCACGGGCTACAGTCCGTGCCCATGACAGATGAGTCGTGGGCAGGGTGGTACCGGGACCGACAGGGCTCCGATGCCGTCATCCTCACCACCGACGGACAGCAACTCCGGCTTCGCGTCAGGGGCGTCGACTTCGAGGGCGAGAGCTTCGACGGACTGCGCCCGGCGGCGGGTGCGCGGCCGGAGAGCGGAGTGTTCGCCCTCGTGGACGGGGCGCTCAACGACTGCGTCCTGGAATGGGACCTGCCGTTCCCCGTCACCGCGGACGGCGCGGTCCATCAGGCCACGCTGAGCTGCCTGTTGTCGCTGCGCAGGCCCGACCCGTATCTCTATCTGGAGCTGCGGTACGGCGGTGCGGCCTTCCGGTCGCACCGGGCGGAGAGCGACTTCGGGTCCGCGCTCGCCACCATCCAGCGGTCCCTTCCGCCCGGAATCCGGCTCCGGACGTGCATCGCGTGCGCCTTCTCGGACTACTTCCCGGCACCCGGTCGTGGGCTCTCCGGCGGCCTCGCCTGCTTCCGGGGGGCCAAGGAGGCCTACCGCGGGGCGGCAGGTGAGGGCGATGTCCTCGACCTGTGGGACCGGCGCAGCGGATTCGTCCAGGAGATCTGGAGCTGCCGCGAGTTCGAACCGCGCCCGGAGGCGGGCGCGGGCACCGGCCACCGAGGCGCGTTCCCGCTCGAAACGGCCTGACCGGCCGACGGGCTGACTGGGCCGGCCGGCCGGAGCGCCGGCCCGCTCCGGAGCACATGAACCCGGCCCACCCGGTACCCCGCCCACCCGATATCCGAACCGGCCCGACGGAGCGACACCGTCGGGCCGGTTCCTCTCTGTTGCCACCTCGGCGCCCCGTCGCCCCGTCGCCCCATCGGGCCCGTCACCCCCTCACACCCCTCACACCCCTCACCTCGGCGGTGCGTTGCCGGGAGACGGCTTTGCCGCAGCCTCATTGTTCTACTAGCATGCGAACAAGGAGGTTTTAATGAACCGTAAGAACATGGGCCGCGCGGGTCTCACCGCCCTGCCGTTCCTGCTCGCCCTCGGCGTCGACCTGATCCTTTTCGCCACGCGTCGTGACCGTCTGCCCGCCCAGCTGGCCAGCCACTTCTCCGGCAGCGGCCGGGCCGACGACTACATGAGCCGGACCGCGTACGTCGTCGTCACCGCGGTGCTGCTCGTCGGCATCGGCACACTGTGGACCCTGATGACCGCCAGGGGACGGTTCTACGGCCGCGAGCTCAGGAGGATGGTCGCCGGCGGGTATGCCGTCGCCGGGTTCCTCGGCTACCTGATGGCGGTGGTCATGCTCATCAACGTCGACGCCGTCCAGGACGCGCAGGGCCGCACCCAGGACGTCTCGTTGCCGATGTGGCACCTCGCCGCCGCGCTGGGGGTCGCCGCGCTCGCCTTCGGGGTGGGGCTGCTGCCTGCCGCACTCCTTCCCGTACCGGACCCGCCGACGACGGACGGTGTGGACGGGGACGGCGAGCGGATCGCGCTGGCCGACGGGGAGGTCGCGGGGTGGGCGCGCAGTGCCGGGAACCGGTGGCTGTTGCTGCTGGCGGTCCTGGTCTGTGCGGGAGGGGTGGTCCTGCTGTTCGCCGTGGGCTGGGCAGCCGCGGTTCCGGCTCTCCTGGTCGGCCTGTTCCTGATGAGCTTCGCTCGTCCGTCCGTGGCCGTGGACCGGCGGGGGATCACCGTCTCCGGGATGCTGCCGTGGCCGCGTGTCCACGTTCCGCTCGCCCGGATCGAGGCGGCGTCCAGCCGGGACATCAGGCCGCTCGCCGAGTACGGGGGCTGGGGGTACCGGATCCGGCCGGGACGTACCGGCGTCATGATCCGTACCGGTGAGGGGATCGTGGCGCGGCTGGCCGGCGGCCGGGACTTCGCGGTGACGGTCGACGACTCGGCCACCGCAGCCGCGCTCCTCAACACCCTGATCGACCAGCGCCGAACGGAACACTGACCATGCTCTTCAGGGTCGACCCCACCTCCACCGTGCCGCTCGGCGACCAGATCGCGGCCTGTGTGCGCCGAGCTGTCGCCGACGGGGCGGTGGCCCCCGGCGAACGCCTGCCCGCGGCCCGCGTCCTCGCCGAATCGCTCGGGGTCAATGTGCACACCGTCCTGCGCGGCTATCAGCGGCTGCGCGAGGAAGGGCTGATCGAACTGCGTCGCGGCCGGGGCGCGGTCGTCGCCGACGGCGCCTCCCCGCACCGGGCCCGGCTGCTGGAGCGCGTGCGCGAGATGGTCGGGGAGGCGCGCGGACTCGGTATGACGGAGGACGAGATCCTGACCCTCGTACGTACCGAGTTCGCCGCCGGATGACGGCCTGCGGTGTGTGCCAACGGTGTGTGCCAAGGGCGTGTGCCCAGGGGCGTGTGCCCAGGGCGTGTGCCGCCGGAGGGCGCCGCCGAGGCCGGTCGCGGCTGCGCGCCATCGGGTGGCTCCGGCCGGTGTCCGCCGCCTGATGACGTGGGCCGGGGCGTGCGGTGGTGCGGTGGGGCCACCCCGTCCTGCGAGGCGGCCCCACCGTTCGGTCAGGACCCGCTGCGGGCGAGCGCGGCCGCGAAGCCGTTCTGCCAGAGGTAGTTCACCTGGCTCCGCTCATTGGCGTCCGGGTAGGGGTTGGTGCACGAGGTGCCGGGGCCCCCGCCGGACATGAGCTCGCTGCACGGGCCCGAGTAGTGGTCCGGCAGGCCGAGGACGTGCCCGGTCTCGTGCGTGGTGACGCGGGTGGAGTCGTACTGCTGGTTCTGCGCGTAGTCCAGGAAGATGTAGCCGTTGCCGTGACCGTCGGTGCTCGCGTACGAGCCGCTCGGGTCGTTGCCCTCGTAGTAGGCGAAGTCGGCGTTGGAGCCTTCCTGCAGCCGGACGTTGGAGACCGAGCTGTTCCAGATCTGCGCGCTGTTGGATATCTGCGTACGGAAGCTCGGCGCGTTGGTGGTGCTGTAGACGATGGTGACGGCCTGCACGCCCGGGTTGGCGGCCCGCTTCTCGGCCACCGACTTCGTTACCGCCTCGAAGAACGCCTTGTTGGCGGCCGCGCTCTCGTGCGACCCGGAGTGCGAGGTGTACGCGGAGTGGGCGGCCGAGGCGGATGCGGGGGGAGCGACGGGCGCCGGGGCGGCGGTGGCGATCGCCGGGGCGGTGCCCAGCGCGGCGGCGAGGCCGAAGCCGAGGCCGATCACGGCCGACATGACGGTCCTGGGGTGTCTCATGGGGGGTCTCCTGCCGGTTGCCTGCCAGGGGGACCCCGTCCGGTCAGCGGACGCGGACGGGGTTGGTACGCAGCGAGTCTCGGCGAACACGGCTCCGCGCGGATGATGTCAACCGGTGATAGCGCCGCCCTATCGCCGCCCCGGAGACCGCGAGCGCACCCCGGATGTCCATCACCCCAACAGCCGGTGAATTGACGTGATTTGATGGCGTTCGGGCGTCTGGTGCGGCGTGACTCCGCCGCCATACCCTCGGCGGTATGGAGCTTGAGGTGAGGCACCTCAGGGCGCTTTGCGCCATCGCCGAGACCGGCAGCCTGCACCGGGCGGCCCGCAGACTGGGCGTCAGTCAGCCCTCGCTCACCACCCAGCTGCGCCGCATCGAGAACGCCCTGGGCGCCGAACTGTTCAGCCGCGAACGCACCGGCTGCCGCCCCACCCCGCTGGGCAGCGCCGTCCTGAGCAGGGCCCGCCCCCTGGTCGAGGGCATGAGCGCGCTGGTCACCGACGCGAAGGCGGAGGCGGACGCGGCCCGGTCCGGCGGGCCGCACCTGCGGATCGGCTGCACCGCCAGCCGGGTCATCGGCAGCTGGCTGCGCGGGCTGCGGCTCCGGCTGCCCGGTACGGACATCTCGCTGCGGGTCGACGTCTCGGCCCGCGCGCTCCTGCGCGCGGTCGCGGAGGGGAGGCTCGACGTCGCCTTCGTGCATGAGGTGGAGGGCTGCCCGCTGCCCGTGCCCGACGGTCTGGAACAGCGCGTTCTGCTGGACCGTGAGCCGCAGTTCGTCTCCATGGCGCGCGACCATCCGGCGGCCGCGCTGCCCGTCGTCGACCTGGCCGACCTGGCCTCCGACCGGTGGATGGTCGACCCCACGGTGGATGGTGAATGGGACGGTCTGCGCCGGGTGTTCGGCGCCGCGGGCGTCGCGCCGACCGTGCTGCACGGCGACTACCTCACCGCCGCCTCACTCGTCGTCCTCGGCGAGGCCGTGGCGCCCTGCCAGCCCACCTCGGGCCCCCGCGACGACATGGCGATCCGCCCGCTGCGCGACGACCCGCTCGCCGTCCGGCTGCTCCTGGTCTCCCGTCCGGGCGCCGACATGACGGTGGTGTACGGGGAACTGGAGGCGGCCTACCGCGAGGCGGCCCGGCGGGCGGGCTGCTACCACCAGTGGCTGGTGCGCCACCGCAGCCCGCTCGCCCGGGCCTGAGCGCCGATCCGGCCGTCCGGGTCCGAGTGCCGAGGCCGTCCGGGCCTGATCACCGATCCGGCCGTCCGGGCCCGCGGTATCCGGTCGTCCGGGCCCGCGGCGGGGACGGGCTCCGTCGTCCGGTGGTGCCGGCGCGCCCGGGAACGCCCGAGCCGGGCCCAACTCCTCAGCCCCGAGCCGCTCCGGGGTGATTTCAGCCGAGAGCGAGGGCCGTCCCGGAACGGGGCGCGGGCGGGCAGAGTCGGGGCATGAGGCTTCTGATGCTGGGTGGTACGGAATTCGTCGGCAGGGCTGTCACCGAGGCCGCGCTCGCACGCGGCTGGGAGGTCACGGTGTTCCACCGCGGCCGTCACGCGCCCCCGCCCGGAGTGGCCGAGCTGTTCGGCGACCGCACCGCGGAGGGCGGCCTTGCCGCGCTTGCCGGGGCCGCGGGGCCGGACGACGGATCCTTCGCCTGGGACCTGGTGGTCGACACCTGGAGCGGCGCGCCCTCGGCGGTACGGGACGCGGCGCGCCTGCTGTCCGGCCGGGCCGCGCGGTACACGTACGTCTCCAGCCGTTCGGTGTACGACTACCCGGCACCGGCGGGCCAGTCCGAGGACGGTCCGCTGGTGGAGGGCGCCTCGCCGGACGCCGGCGGTGACGTCCCGTACGCCCTGGCCAAGCGCGGCGGCGAACTGGCCGCGCTGGACGCCTTCGGGGACCGGGCGCTCCTCGTCCGCGCCGGGTTGATCATCGGCCCCTGGGAGAACGTCGGCAGGCTGCCGTGGTGGCTGACCCGGATCGGCCGCGGCGGCCTCGTGCTCGCGCCCGGCACACCGGACCTGGCCCTCCAGTACATCGACGTGCGCGACCTCGCCGCCTGGCTGCTGGACGCCTCCGGAAGAGGGCTGAGCGGCCCGTACAACCTGATCAGCCGCCCCGGCCACACCACGATGGGCGAACTGCTGAACGCCTGTGTGCGCGCCACCGGTTCCCATGCCGAGCTGCGCTGGACCGACGCCGGACGGATCCTCGCGGCGGGCGTTGAACCCTGGACCGATCTGCCGGTCTGGCTCCCGCCGGGGGAGCTGTACGACTCCACCCACCGGAGCGGTTGCGAGAAGGCGTACGGAACAGGGCTGCGCTGTCGGCCGGTCGAGGAGACGGTCGCCGACACCTGGGCATGGCTGTGTGAACTCGGCGGTACGGCGCCGCAGCGCGCCGACCGGCCGCGGACGGGGATCGATCCGGTGACCGAGGCAGAGCTGCTGGCGGGCTGACGGAGGGCTGCTGACGGGCCGTCGCCAGGCTGGCGGCGAGCGCTGCCGTCGAGCGGGCGGCGGCTGTGGGGGAAGGATGGCATCCGGCCGAAGGCAGTCGACGGATCCGGGGCGATTCCCCGGCGTGGCACGACCGATGGGCACCCGATTAAGCTGCATATTGCGCTGTATGGGATCAAATGAGCGTAGAAGCCATAAAAATCACCGCGCGGCGGTGACGGTGGTGATGGCGGCGGTCATGGTGGGGGCGTTCGCTCCCGCTGCCGCTGCCGCTGCCGCTGCCGCTGCCGCTGCCGCCGCCGACCCGCTGCCCGGCGGTCTGGGCCCATGCCTCGGGGAGGACTGCCCTCCCGGCTGGCTGGATCCGAACAGCGGCACCGTCACCCACCACGACAGCAACATCAACATCTTCGTCGGTGGTGACTACCTGGTCAGGGAGGCCGCGGCGGAGGCCGAGGGCAAGATCGTCACCCTCGGGAAGTTCGACATGATGAAGCGGGAAGGCGCCTCGCAGATCTACAACGTCGGCGTCGCGGGCGTGGGATCCCGGGTGCCGCCGCCCAACGGCTCCGACTACCTGACGGTGGGCGGTGACCTGACGGTCCAGGACGGGAAGAGGCTTCTTTCCGAGGAGGGGGACAACCAGGGGGTGGTTCGCTACGCCCAGGGGCTCAGCGGGACGGTGATCCCCGACCCGGTCCACGACGCGGACGCCATCGAGCCGTACGCCGCGCTGCGCGACCAGCTGACGGCGGCCAGCCACTGCTACGCGTACGACGACAACGAGGCTCACCGGCGCCCGGCGAACGGCACGGTGGAGAAGGACGACGCCGACACCTACTTCACCGGCGACAATTCCTCCGCCCTCCAGGTCTTCGCGGTGGACGCCGACCTGACCACGGAGGCGGGCGGGCAGGCCGGCATCTTCTTCCGGGACATCCCGGACGGCGCGACCGTGCTGATCAACGTGTACGGAAGTACGAGCAACATCAGCACGTACATGGACTCGTTGCCGCAGTCCGGACTCCGCGAGAACCTGATGTGGAACTTCCCCGACGCGACCACGATCGGGCTGAAGGGCACCGGCCAGTTCCAGGGCAGCGTGCTCATCGGGCAGCAGTCCAGCATGACGACCCTCGCCATCAGCGGCACCAACGGCCGTTTCTACAGCGCCGGTTCGCTGACCCACACCTCGGAGGGCGAGTCGGGCGGGCAGGAGCTGCACGCGTATCCGTTCAACGGTGATCTGCCGGACTGCGATGCCGAACCGTCGCCGTCGCCGTCGCCGACGGACTCGCCGTCCCCGACCCCGACGGACTCGCCCACACCGACCCCGACGGACTCGCCCACACCGACCCCGAGGGACTCACCGACCCCCACTCCCTCCGACAGCCCGGGGCCGTCCCCCTCGGAGTCGACGCCGGCGCCGCACCCCACCCCCACGCACAGCCGGCCGCCCCACCCCGGCGGGCAGCTGCCCGACACGGGTTCGCGCGGCGGTGAATGGGTGATCGGCGGAATCGCGGCCGCTCTGCTGGTCGCCGGCTCGGCAGCCACACTGATGGCCCGCAGGACGCGTCGACGCGGCTAGCTTTGGCCCATGGCCGAACTGCTGCACCTGACCGAACGCCCGTTGTGGGAGGCGGCCCGCGGGACCGGGACGTACGAGATGTCCACCCGCGGCCGCACCCTGCACGAAGAGGGCTTCATCCACTGCTCGCTGCCGCACCAGCTCGCCGGTGTGGCCGCACTGCTGTACGGCGCCGGGAGCCGGGCCGGGGCCGGTGACCAGAACCTGGTGGTGCTGGTCATCGACACCGAACGGCTCCCGGCACCCGTGCGGTACGAGTCGCTCTCGCCCGGAGGCGAGGAGTTCCCGCACATCTACGGACCGGTTCCGGTCGAGGCGGTCGTGGAGGTGCGCCCCTGGCCGCACAAGGAAGGCACCCCTACATGAACCCCACAGACCCCACTGACTCCACTGACCCCACGCGGAACTCCGAAGGCGTCACGAACGGCCCCCTCACCGCCGTCACCGGTGCGAGCGGCGCGCTCGGCGGCCGTGTCGCGAAGCGACTGACCCGGGCCGGCGTTCCCGTGAGGCTTCTGGGCCGCGACCCGTCCCGGCTGCCCGAACTCCCCGGCGCCGACACCGCACCGGCCGCTCCCTACGGCGACGGGGAGGCCATGCGGCGCGCCCTGGCAGGGGCGCACACCCTGTTCCTCGTCTCGGCGCACGAGAGCCCGGACCGGGTGCGCGAGCACACGACGGCCGTGGACGCGGCGGTCGCGGCGGGCGTCGAACGGATCGTGTACGTGTCGTTCCTCGGCGCCGCACCCGACGCGACGTTCACCTTCGCCCGCGACCACTGGGACACCGAGGCCCACATCCGGGTCTCCGGTGTTCGGCACACCTTCCTGCGCGACAGCTGGTACCTGGCGGGAATCCCGGCGATGACCGGCACCGACGGTGTCCTGCGCGGCCCGGCGGGCGACGGCAGGGTCGCGGCGGTGGCCCACGAGGACATCGCCGACGCGGCGACCGCCGTACTGCTGGCCGGCTCCGATTCCACCGGCCCGACGCACGACGGGGAGACGTACGACCTGACCGGGCCCGAGGCGTTCACCCTCGCCGAGGCCGCCGAAGAGCTGAGCCGGGTCACCGGACGGACCATCACCTATGTGCCGGAGACCCGCGAGGAGGCCTATGCCTCGCGGTCCCACTACGGAGCACAGGACTGGGAGGTGGCCGGCTGGGTGACCTCGTACGAGGCCATCGCGGCAGGGGAGATGTCGGAGGTCTCGGACGCCGTGGCCTCCCTCACGGGCCGGCCGCCCATGAGCCTGGCCGCGTATCTCCGCGAGCACCCCGACAGCTACCGCCACCTCCTCACCGCGGGCTGACCCGGGATGCGCACGGAAACCCCCTGGGGTCCCTGGGACCCGATGCCTCTGGCCGACGCAGTGCGCCTGCTGTCCCCCCTGCGTACGCCGTGGTGGATCGCGGGAGGGTACGCGGTCGAGCTGGCGGTGGGCCGCGCCTACCGGGACCACAGCGACGTCGACGTACTCATGCTGCGCCGCGACCAGCTCGCGATCCAGCGGATCCTGCCGGACTGGCAGTGGTGGGCCGCCGATCCGCCCGGCACGCTGCGGCCCTGGCTCCCCGGCGAGACCCTGCCCCCGGAGGTCCACGACATCTGGTGCCGGCCGGGCGCCGGCGAACCGTGGCGGGTGCAGTTCATGCTCGACGACGCGGAGGGCGGCGACTGGGTGTTCCGCCGCGACCCGAGGATCCGTCTTCCGCTGGACCGGCTCGGCAGGGTCTCGGCGGACGGCGTCCCCTGCCTCGCCCCCGAGGTCCAGCTCCTCTACAAGTCCCGGTCCCGGCGGCCCAAGGACGAGCGTGACTTCGAGGCCGCGCTGCCCGTGCTCGACGAGGGCCGGCGCGCCTGGCTGACCGAGACGATCACCCTGGCCGAGGGCGCCGGCCACCCCTGGGCGGCCCGGCTGCGGACGGACTGACGGCTTCCCCGGAAGGCGGGGCGGGGCCGGTTCAGACCACGTACGTACCCGCCTTCGCCGCCACGACCGCGGCTTCGGCGGCGCGGTCGGCGGCAGCCTCGTCGAGCGGGTCGCCGCTGGCCAGCAGGCGGTAGTAGAGGGGGGCCGAGACGGCGCGGATCACCTCGTCCGGATCGGTGCCGGCGGGGAGCTCGCCGCGCTCGACGGCCTCGGTGACACAGCCCGACCACTCCTTGATGCGGACCGCGTAGAACCGGTGCAGCGCCTGTGCCGTGCGCGTGTCACAGGTCGCCGCGGCGATCACGGACCGGAACAGCGCGCCCTGGCGCGGGTCGGTGAGCGTGGAGAGCACGAGCCGGGCGTTGGCCCTGAGGTCCTCGGCCAGTGAGCCGGTGCGGGCGCGCGGCAGGGACTGATCGGCCATGTCGTCGAGAAGGTCGGCGATGAGGCCGGTGGTGGAGGACCAGCGCCGGTAGACGGTCGTCTTGCCGACCTCCGCGCGGCGTGCGACATCGGCGAGGTCGAGCCGGTCGAATCCGTGCTCGGCCAGCGCGTCACCTGCCGCGCGAAGGACGGATTCGCGGACCCGGGCGGTGCGCCCCCCGGGCCGGACAGTGCCGGGTTCCACGCGATCGGCTGTCATAACGGTTCTCCAGTTCCATTAATGGTCGCCCCTCTGTTACGGTCATCCCCATCTTAACGGAACCATAGAACCGTTAATGCTCCGTCCGAGGAAGGACGCCCATGTCCGCACCCAGTCAGACCCCGCAACGCGACGCCACAGCCACGGCGACCGCCGCCGCCACCACTACCGCCGCCACCGCCGGAACCATGGACACCACCGGAACCATGGAAACCACGGGCGTTACCGGAACCACGGGCACCGCCGGAGTCGCCGCGGCGTCGGTGTCCCCTCGTATGACCGGGCGGCAGAAGCTCGTCCTCGCCCTTCTCCTCGGCGCCCAGTTCATGATCGCCGTGGACTTCTCGATCCTGAACGTCGCACTGCCCGTCGTCGGTGAAGGGCTCGGCTTCTCCCTTCCGGACCTTCAGTGGATCGCCACCTCCTTCGCCCTGGCCGCCGCCGGATTCACCCTCCTGTTCGGCCGTATCGCCGACCTCGTGGGCCGCAAGCGCCTCTTCGTGGGCGGGATGGTCGTCCTCGGCCTCTCGTCGGCGCTCGGCGGACTGGCGACCTCCCCCGAGGTCCTGCTCATCGCGCGGGTCCTCCAGGGCCTTGCCACCGCGGCCGTCACCCCGGCCGGCCTCGCCCTGCTGACCACTGCCTTCAAGGAGGGCCCACTGCGCGAGCGTGCCCTCGGCCTCAACGGAGCGCTGATGTCCGCGGGCTTCACGGCGGGCGCGATCCTCGGCGGACTCCTCACCGACCTGCTCTCCTGGCGCTGGGCCTTCTTCGTCAACGTCCCCGTCACCGCCCTCGTCGTCGCCCTGGCCCCGTCCGTCATCACCGACTCGCGCCCGGCCGTACGGCCCAAGCTCGATGTCCCCGGTGCCGCGACCGTCACCGGCGGACTGCTGCTCCTGGTCTTCGGCCTGACCCAGGCCGGTGCGACCGGCTGGACCACGCCCACCACACTCGTCGCACTTCTCGCCGGCGTCGCCCTGCTCATCGGCTTCTGGTTCGTCGAGAAGCGGGCGGCCGCACCGCTCGTTCCCGTACACATCCTCAAGCGCCGCAGCGTCATCTGGGGCAACACCACCGGCCTGATCGCCTTCGTCACCGAGACCTCGCTGGTCTTCCTGCTGACGCTCTACCTCCAGGAAGTCCTCGGCTACTCGCCGCTCGCGACGGGCCTCGCCTTCGGGGTCCTGGGCATCGGCACGGTGATCGGCGGCACGCTCGGCGGCCGGGCCGTGGGCCGGTTCGGCAACCGGACGACCATCGTCGCCGGTGGCGTCATCCAGGCCGTCGCCACGCTCTCGCTGGTGGCGCTCGGCACCTCCGGGGCATGGATCTGGCTTCTGCTGGCAGCCACGTTCATCGGCGGCATCGGCAACATGCTGATGATCGTCGGCTTCATGGTCACCGCGACCTCCGGCCTCCCCGACGGTGAGCAGGGCCTGGCCACCGGCCTCGCCACGATGACCCAGCAGGTCGGCATCACCCTGGGTATCCCGGTCATGAGCGCCGTCGCCACCGCCCGGATGTCCGCGCTCGGCGAGGCGGGACCCGGGGGCGTCCTCTCCGGGGTCTCCCTCGCCATCCTGGTCAACTCGGCCCTGGTCCTGGCGGGAGCCCTGCTGGCCGGAGCCTTTCTCGGGCCTCGGCGGGAGAAGACCGGCGCACGGGGGTGACGGTGCGCGGAGCGCGCTGTAAGCCGACGACCGACCGCGGACGCGGGGCCCCGCGGTCGGTCGTCAGCGGTCGGTCGTCTGCTCCCCGGCAGGTCTCGGCGGGAGCACGCACCGACACGCTACGAGCGTCGGGCGCAGTCGGGCGCAGTCAGGCGCGGACCAGTAGTACGACACCTGCGCTCATGAACGCGAGTCCCAAGGCGGAGAGCGCTCCGCCCCAGATCCGTACGAGCCGCCGCTGGAGTGGGGCGAGACGGAGGAAGTCCATCCCCGGCTGGTCGAAGCCCATCCGGCCGAGCTTCTTCAGGGTTCTGGCATCGGCGTAGGCGGGATTGAAGTACGTGTCCACGACCCTGCCGGCGAAACCGCGGTGGTCCGTCGCCAACGCAAGCCCGAACAGCATCAGCCCGAGGCCCAGGGCCAGGGGTACCAGAAACATCCGTTCCTCCTGTGCGGTGGCTGCCCGACAGGCGCACAGTACGCGGGTTTCCGGGCAGGCCGTCATGCCGGGATCAGGCAGTCCGAGGCACGGTTCCCCTGCCGGTTCCGATGCGACGGACGCCGGCCCCCTGCTGATTCCGATGCAACGACCGGCGGCCCCACCGCTGGTCAGGCATCGACAGCCGACTGGCAGCCCTCAGGTCTCCATCGAGTCCTGGGGGCCGTCCTTGCTCCCGCCCAACACCCTGGCGCCGACGAACACCGCTCCCAGGACGAGCGCGCCACTGGCGGTGACTGCCACCGTCCTGAGCCCCCTGTCCAGGAAACGCTTGGACTCGCTGTCCTTCTGCGACTCCATCGATACGTTTCGCTGGAAACTCTCATGCAGGGATTGCCGCTGTTCCCAGCTGAGATCGTCTCTGTTGAGTTCGTTCGTGAGCATGTCCCTTTGCTGCTGGGAGGCTCGATGAAAATGTTCCTGGCTCTTCTCGTTCGCCGAGAGCGTGGACTCGTGTGCCGTCCTGACCGAATCCACGGAATTCTTGGCGAGATCCTTGAAGGCGGGGAACTGCTCAACGATCTTCAGACGCACCTCGGTTGCCATTTCGGGCATGGTGGCCGCGAACTTGATCACCTTGTCCCTGGAGAGATTCCTCCAGGTCTGGATCCCGAGCGCCCGCTTGATCTTGGCGTCGTTCCTGTCGTCCATGCCCGGGCCCCGTCCGCCTCACGTCGTGACCTACGGATCCTAGCGGCGGCCCCGGACCCTCCGGCCGGGTTGGCTGAATCCGGCGTCGCGCTGCCGACCGGATCCTCCCGCCCCGGAGCCGCACCTGCCGCCCGACCAGTCCTCCCGGGCATAGCCGCCGAGTAGCTCTGCGAGAAGCACTGTTCCTCCAGCCACCCGGGTATGCACAGGACCTGGGAGACGGCGGATTCCGTTCCTCCGGCGACGAGCAAACCCGTTGGCCGGCATTCGGCGAACTGCGAAGATGTGCCTGATTCCCCAGTGGAGGAAAGTTTGTACGTCTTCGTATGTGCGGGATGTGGTGCCGAGTTGACCACCGCGCTGTCCCAGGTCGCACTGCCGCTCCACGCCCGCCAGTCATACGGAAACGGGGCCCAGCTCCCGGTTCTCATGCGGCCGGGAACATTCGCCGTCGACCCGGACCCCTGGGGCGGGCCGTGGCGGAAGTGGGACGAGATCGATCCGGCCGAGGCGGAGACACGCGGCATCTACGCGCCGGTCCGCGCCCTCTCCGACGGCACGCCCGGAGCGTCCGTCATCGCACCCGGTGATATCCGTGGAACCCGGCTGATCCCTGAGCGGCGCGGTGGCGCCTGCTGCGGCCTCGACGGAGCCGACGGGCCCAACATGGCCTGCGAGGCATGCGATCTCCCCGTGGCGACCAGAGTCGACGACTGCTCACTCTGGCAAGCGGTACGGCTCAGCCCTGACACCGTGCACCGCACCCCCGTCGACGGCACCCGTACTGTGCCCCTCTCCTGGGCGGAACTGGCGGAACAGGGGGAGGAAACGCCCCTGTTGGAGCCGATTTCCACGTGGGGAGGGCCGCTGGGGCCGAGCCACTACTGGTCGTGGAGTCCGCAGTGGGAAGCGGCGGCCGGCCATGCGCTCGCCCATCTGCTGGTGGCCTCCCTCGGGCAGCCGGTGAAGGTCCCCGACGGTGCGGCCACGGAGGTGTTCCAGCGCGCGCTCGACACCCTGCTGCCCACGGGCGCCCCGAAGCGGCATGCCGTCCTGGCCGGACCGGGACGGCCTTCCCCCGGCGCGGACGCCGACATCCTCCTCGTACCGATCCATCCGCGGACGGGCCGGACCTGGACCCCTGGGGACGGCCCGGCTTCGGCCGCGTACCCGGTACCACTGCCGCTGGGGGTGTGGCTGCGGCTGGTCTCGCCACAGCCGTACCTGCCGGTGCCCGCGTCGGGCCGCATACCCCAGGACGTACTCCGCGACGACCCGCTCCCCATGCTGCCCCACTCTCTCTTCCGGGCCGACCGGGAAACGTTCCTGCACACCCTGGTCCGGCTGCCTGCCGTTCGCAGCCCGTGGCTGCGCGCGATCCTCGACAACCACACGCACGGCCCTTCGGCGTACCTCATCCAGGAGAGTGCGCCCTGGGGTCTTTGCCGCGCCTCGGCGCTCGGCGTCCGCGGGGCACCGCGTATCCCAGCGGATCCGGATGATCATCGACCGCCACCGACCCCGTACCGCGACGCGTGACTTGAGGCAGACCCCTGCCGTCGTCGTCCCTATCCATGTCCCGGACGTCTACCCGTTCCGCCATCCGCAGGGCCTGACGGCCACGCACCGCTCGGGACCCGAGCGGTGCGTCACAACGCCAGGGCCTGCCACCACCGATCCGAGCGTGCTCGGGTCACTTCGCCGTCGTACTGACCGGCATCGCAGTGAAGCGTCGGCGGACGCACTTGGTCGGCGGGCACCTCCCAGCAGGAGCACTCGACGACGCCACCGTCCCCCTGCGCGAACACCGACAGGGCATGCCCTCTTCGGTGAGACGGGGCGCATGGTCACGCGGCGGCACCCTGGGGTTCGGCGATGCGGTTGCGAAAGCGGCCCAGCCGTATCTTCCGGGACCCGGCCGCTCCCTCACGCCCCAGCGGTCGGCGGTCGCGGCAACGGCCAGTGGGCTCGGCCGGCTTCGATGAGCTGTTCCGGGTGGTGCCGACGACCGGTCAGGCGTTCCAGGGGCTGCTTCCGGAGGCAGCCGACGGCCTTCTCCGTGGTCGTGGCTACGGCGTGAACGGCCTGGGTGCCGTGACGTCGACGTCAGGCTCTTCCTCGACGAAGTACGACCAGAAGTCGACGGTCGAGTGAGCGAGAAGGTCGCTCGGCCGACCGCCGAATTCATGCTGGATGTAGTCGGTGAGGTCGTTTCCGTACAAAATGACGTCGGTCTGGTAGACGGACAGAACGGGATGTCCGCGCTCGCCCGCCGTGCCGGGCAGATAGCGGTGTCCGTAGACCGGAACCAGTTGCGGCACGCTTTCCAGGGCGGTCCTCGCGACGCCCAGTGCCTCGGCCTTCTCCGCCGGCTTCGACGGCCAGGCGGGATGCCAGAACGCGTTGTGCTCCACGTCGAAGAGCACGCCCTCCACCGGCCGTGCCAGCCGCCCGGCCAGGTCCTCGTGGTCGCCGTAGCGCCAGTCCGGCCACCGCGACGAGCCGCGCGGGAGCCCGGCGGCGAGGAAGACCCGGTGGTCCGCCGAGAAAGTGAAGCCGAACCGCGTCTCGACCGCGTCGAGTTCCTGTTCGGTGAGCCCCGGCCCGATCTCGGTTCGGAGCACGTTCTGCAGGGCGCGGGCGGCGTTCAGGGTCAGTCGGGGGGTCGACGGCGTGTTCACGCCGGCCAGCGTAGTGCGCAGCGAGCGGTACGACACGAACCGGTGGGCCGGCGTTCCGGATCCGGTGCAGGGTGCGCCCGGGATCTCCCGGGGCTTCTGGTCCTGCTTCGACCGGCGGGAGCCCTGTCCGCGAGCCCGCTTCGGGTTTCACGCAGACCGGCAGGCACCCACCGTGCCGGCCGGCGGCGCGAAGCATCCGGGTGTCTCTCATTTCTGCGCTGACCTGCGGTCCGGCCAGGGGCCGACCGGCCGGCCGATCAAGCCTTTTTGGTCTCCCAGTAATGGCCAGGTCGGCGACCTGCGGGGATCTTCCCTGCGGGTCGCCGGCCCGGCCTTTTGCTGATGGCTGGCGATGGGGTGCGACGGTCCTGATCTGGCGTCTTGCGGACACGTCCAGTTTGAGCCTTTTATCCCAAGCTCCACCCGGGTGCGCGAACTCGGCTTCCTATCCCCAGCCGTCGAGAGAGAGTTCCGGGCCATCTGCGAGGTAATGGTGTAGGGCGCTGGAGGTTGTTGCCACGAAGACGTCAGGGATGGCGTCGGCGTCGACCCAGCGGACTTGGGAGTGCTTGTGAGGCTCGCGGTTTTCGGGTTCGCCGGCCCATTCATGGGTGGCGAATACGACCGTGAGGAATCCATTGGGGGACTCAACGCCCCAGGCTCCGTGAATGATGTGCGCAACCTTAAGGGACTCGGGCTTCACCGTGAGGCCGGTCTCTTCGTAGAGCTCGCGAACTGCCGTTTCAGTGATGGGCTCGCCCGGTTCGCTCTTGCCGACGGGCAGATCCCACATCCCTTGGGCGAACTTCGCATTCTCGCTGCGCTGGAGAAGCACGACGCGGTTGGTGGTCTTGTCGTAGACGATGACGGCCGCAACCAGCAGCGTCATCGAGTCGAGCGCCGGATCGAGGGCTGGAGGACGATTGTCGGTCTGCTGAGCCACGGGGTTTCCTTCGTCGGGCAGGTTGTTGGGCATGTTAGGCGAGGGCTTCGCGGGCTCGGCGGGCAAGGTCTGCTGCACCTGGGACGCGGCGGCGCTGGTACACCGCGAGCGTGGAGCGGATCGAGGTGATCGCCTTGTGTGTGCGGTCGGAGGTCATGCCCTCCATGAGCACGGGGCCTGTGTCCAGGCCGCGACCGCTTCGTCGGTGCGGGCATGCGTGATGCGGAGGAGCGCTTCCGTCTGGCCGTCGAAGTTGCCGAGGCCGCGGGTGAGGGCGCCTTTGACGAGGTCCACGCAGTGGTGGGGTTGCTTGAGGCTGAGGGATTGATGGGCGAGGGCGCGCATCATCCAGGCGGCATGGCCGTGGGGCCGGCTTCGCAGGCAAGTTGGTAGCCGCTGCACCACGCGCCGCCTGGCGGCTGCTGTCCTCGCGGCAGCGGGCAGTGACGGCAGCGCGTGAGCCCCGTGAATGTTGTTGGGGAACGTCTCGTCACGTGAGGTGGAACGCAGCATAAATACTGATGTACTTGAACAGATGTTGGACGAGACCTTCGATCACGCGGTCGTGCACCACGGATACATCAACTACATGCGCGACTGCGAGGTCGTCCACGCAACGGCTGATCCCTGTACCGGTATCGCGTCGCCACACCTCCGGTATCTCTCTTTCGGTACTGCGTGGGGGACGGTGCGAGACGTCGAAGGCCGTCGGATCGGATTCCATGAGGTCCCCATTGGGGCGAACGCGCATCAGCTGACCTTGATCTTCCCTACCTTCAGGTCAGTGAGGTCCCGGCTGGATACGCCCCCTTCGTCGCCGATTAGGGATCACGGGGCGTGTGATCACGCGACCGGTTGTTGGCCGGATCGCTCAGGATCTGGCCCCACGCACGTTCTCGTCATCAGCCCGCACTGCCCGCGTCCGCGCCCGGACGAAGAAGACCGCACCCGGTCCGTGACGTACGCCGTTGCGGGCGTCCTGCGGACCGGGTGCGGTCAGATAGCCGAATGACCGGCGAAATTTCAGGTCAGACGGCCGGGCCGAAGATCAAGCCTTCTTGGTCTCCCAGAAGATCTTGTCGATCTCGGCGATCAGGTCGAGCGCCTTCTGGCCCGTGGCCGGGTCCGTGGAGCCCTTCGCGGCCGACAGCGCCTTGAGGGCGTCGTTGACCAGCTGGTGCAGCTGCGGGTACTTCTCGAAGTGCGGGGGCTTGAAGTAGTCGCTCCACAGCACCGAGACGTGGTGCTTGGCGAGCTCGGCGCGCTGCTCCTTGATGACCACCGCACGGGCCCGGAAGTGCGGGTCCTCGTTGGCCTGGTACTTCTCCTGGACGGCCTTGACGGACTCCGCCTCGATGCGGGCCTGGGCCGGGTCGTACACGCCGCAGGGCAGGTCGCAGTGGGCGCTGACCTTCACCTTGGGGGCAAACAGGCGGGAAAGCATGGGGCTGTCCTTCCTCGTGATCGTCTTCTCAGGTGGGACATTACTCCGTGAGAAGCCTGATTTTGCGGGTGCCCCCATGGGCTTAGGCCAAAAGTCCAGGGTGAGGATGGGACCAGTGGCCGAATGTACGGAACCCTGTGGGGGACCGTGTACGGGACGGACCTGGGAGGTGCCGGAGAGATGCGGGAGGTGCCGGAGGTGCCGGAGCTGACCGATGAGCAGCCCGGACGGGGGCTGGCGGCGCGAGTGCCGTTCCAGGTGGTGGAGGTGACGGGCCCTTCGATGGTGCCCACCCTCTACCACGGGGACTGGCTCCTCGTGCAGTACGGGGCGCCGGTGCGCCCCGGTGACGTGGTGATTCTGCGCCATCCGTTCCAGCAGGACCTGCTGGTGGTCAAGCGGGCCGTGGAGCGGCGGGCCGGCGGCTGGTGGGTGCTGGGCGACAACAGCTTCGCGGGCGGTGACAGCACGGACTACGGGACCGTGCCCGAGGAACTCGTGCTGGCCAGGGTCCGGGCCCGCTACCGGCCGCTGGCGAAGGATCAGCGCTCGGTGCGCGGTGTGGTCGTCTGGGCCGTCTCCGCGCTGCGGCCGGTCTCCGCCGCGCGCTCCGTCTCCAAGCGCTTCCGGGCCCGGTAGGCGGCCACGTTGGCGCGGGTCGCGCAGCGGTCCGAGCAGTAGCGGCGGGAACGGTTGGTCGAGGTGTCGAGGTAGGCGTTGCGGCAGGGCGCCGCCTCGCACAGGCCGAGCCGGTCCACGCCGTACGAGGTGAGGTGGAAGGCGAGGCCCATCGCGGCGATCGCGGTGTAGCCGGCCGTGGCGTTGGACGGGTGGTCGGCGAGATGCATGTGCCAGTCCGGCTTGCCGTCCGCGTCCCGGAAATCGTGACCGGAGATCTGCGGGCTGACCGGGAACTCCAGCAGCAGTGAGTTGAGCAGGTCGACCGCGAGCGTCTCGTCGCCGCCGTCGGCCGCCTCGAAGACCGCGCGCAGCCGGGCCCGTACGGACCGGAAACGGGTCACGTCCGCGTCGGTCGCCCGCCGGGCCGCCTGCCCGTTGGCGCCGAAGAGTTCGCGCACCGCGACTACCGAGGTGAGGGCGTCCTTGTTGCGGGCCGGCTCCTCGGTGTTGACCAGGCGTACGGCGTAGTCCGAGTAATAGGCCAGTTCCACTTGTAGTCCTTACGGCGTCGGTCTAAGGTCGATGCGACGATGATGTAATGGTCTGATCCGGTTCCAGGGTATTACATGGAGGTTCTCGCGTGACGGAGGAAGCGATGACGGGGACAGCGACGGGCGCCGACTGGCAGGCCTGGCAGAACAGCTGGGACCGGCAGCAGGAGTGGTACATGCCCGACCGCGAGGAACGTTTTCGGTGATGCTCGACATGGTCGAGGCTTTCGTCGGCCCCGAACCGCAGGTGCTCGACCTCGCGTGCGGTACGGGAAGTATTACGGACCGGCTGCTGCGACGGTTCCCGAAGGCCACCAGTACCGGTGTCGACCTCGATCCGGCACTGCTCGCCATCGCCCGCGGCTCCTTCGCCGGCGACGAGCGCGTCACCTTCGTGACCGCCGACCTGAAGGACCTGCGGTGGACGGAGCGGCTGCCCCACGGCTCGTACGACGCGGTCCTCACCAGGAGATCCCTCTAAACACACACCCTGCTGCGCCACCGATGATCTAGTAAGTCGAACGTCCAAACAGCCGTGAGCCCCGCCCACCTGCCAGACGAGACGGCAGACGAACGGGGCCTTTTTGCTGTTCAGCGCCACGTTCCAGACTCGGGCGGCTGATGCCCGTGAGACGGTCCTAACGGAGCACTGCGGCGACACGAGCGCGCAGTGTCTCGTCTGCGATGGTCTCCTCGCTGCGCCACGCGTAGCCGCCTACTTCTTCCTCCTGGAGCGTCACGGCCTGGTCGCCGGTCACGCGTAACACGAACCGGAAGTCCGCGTGCCAGTGGGCGCCCTCGCCCTTGCTGTCGTTCGCGGGGATCGGGTGCACGTCGATGTGTACGGGCGTGGGCCGGACAGGGGCAAGGCTGAGCGTCACTCCCGTTTCCTCGACCAGTTCGCGGAGCGCAGCGCCCAAAAGGGTCGCGTCCTCGGGCTCAAGGTGCCCGCCCGGGGTCAGCCACTTGTCGAGCGCCTTGTGATGGATGAACAGCGCCTCGCCCCGGTCGTTGACGAGCACCGCACCTGCGGTGACGTGTCCACGGAGCTCCTTCCGGCTGGTCACGTCCGCGCCCTGGTCCAGTAGCTCGGCCAGAGGGGCGAGAGCGTGCTTGTCCTCGGGGTGCGCGTCGGCGTACTCGGTGAGCGTCGTGCGGATGTGGTCTGCGGTGATGGGCATGGGTTCACCTGTTGTAGTAGTGGAGCCAGGTAGCCGCGATGGCTGCCCGGTCTTTGGCGGGGACCTCGTGCATGGCCGCATCGAGACCGCCGCGAGCGAGCATGGCCGCGCCCGCGAGGATTTCGGACTGAACGAGGAAGATGAACGGTCCAACGCTCGCGCCGTGGATGAAGTTGACCGCCTCGCCCCCATTCAGCCGATAGAAGTAGTGCCCGGTCGTGCTGTACCGGCTCAGCTCACGTGCTCACCGGCACTGTCACGGACATAGCCCGAGGGCAGTCCGCTCAGCTCCAACTCGTCTTCCGAGCTGGTCACGGTCGCCACGTACGCACCGTTCTTGAGCTGCGGGAAGTCCTCGCCGCGCAGTGACAGCGCTCCCGTCGCGCACAGCACCAGTCCGGCCGTGGCTATTGCCTGGTCTCGGTCCCGGGCAACCTCGAACCCTTGTGACATGGCCTGTGCGCGCCGCACGGGGTCGATGTCGTAGACGATGACCCGGACGCCCTTGACGTGCAGCAGACGAGCGATGCTGGACCCGAGCTTGCCGAAACCTAGGACCAGGGCGGGACGCCCGTGCAGGATGTCCTTGCGCTGCCGTAACAGGGCCTCGGCAGAGAACACGACCGACTGACCGACCAAGAAGTCTTCCGGGTCCTTCAGCGGGCTCCGGGCCACCGAGACGACGGGACAAGGCAGCTTGTCCCGCTCCGCGTAGCGCTTGTGGCCGTTCTCGGTGTCCTCGACCACGCCGAGGATGGTTCCCGAGAACTGTTCACAGAGCGCGTCCAGCGAGGGAGTGAAGTACCCGCCCACGTCGAGCAAGACGACGTTCTCGCCGGCTGCCCTGGTCTCCAGGTAGGACACGGCAGTATCCGGATCACTGAACATGCCGCGGGACAGCTCGTCGCACGCCACGGTCTGCTCGATTTCCCGGCGTGCACCCGCGTGGATGGACTTGGGCTTGGGCAGTACAGCCCGCAGGTTCGTCACGTTGCCCACCGCACCGACGAATGCGGGGCGCTCGATCAGCAGATGAGTGATCAGCAGCGAGGACGGAAGTTCGGTCGGTGCGAACGTCTCGGCGATCTTGCCGAAGTACGTGTCGAGCCGCGCGCGGTCGGATGACTCCATGAATGCCCCTCTCGATCAGTGGCGGAACTCGGTCCAGACGGCTTTGCCGGCGTTCCGCGCCCGCACGCCCCATGCGTCCGAGAGCGAGGCCACCAGCAGCAGCCCGCGCCCGGTCGTCGCATCGGTGCCCACGTTGGTCCGCGGGAGCTGCGGCATGCGCCTTCCGCTGTCGTGCACCTCGATACGCAGGCCGTCTTCGACACACACCAGCCGAAGCAGAAAGCCACGCCCCGGCGGTACTCCGTGCAGGACGGCGTTCGCGGACAGCTCACTGACGCACTGGACGATGTCGTCCGCGCGACGGTCCAGCCTCCATTTCTGCAAGGTGGCCTGCGTGAAGGCCCGCGCCCCGGCCACCGCCCGGATCGCTCGCGGATAGAAGCGGTCCCGTGAGAGCGGATTGACCCGTGGTGTCTCCTGCTGCGCTGCCGTCGCCATGCCGCACCCTCCGCGTTGTCTTCCGGACGACGACAACGCTAGGAACAGCGGCGGAGGGCTAGCTACGTTGTTACACGAGATTGCGCGCGAGTTACCCGAGCGAGGTAATGGCGTCGGTCACCAGTGCGCGGGCGCGTCCACCGTAGACAGCCATCTCAGCGAGTTCACCGAAAGCCCTTACATACAGAGCAACTTCGGACGGTGCCGTGACCGTCACGTCTGCCGAGAGCAGTTCGACAGCCGCCCGCTCGTCGTCGAACACCATGAACGTCTCGATCGGCCACATGCGGCGAGGGGCGGTGCGCGGGATGATCCCCAGCGAGACGGAAGGCAGCGACATGACGGCCAACAGATAACCGAGCTGACCAGCCATAACCTCAGCATCGCCGAAACCGTAGTACAGGACGTCTTCCTCTATGAACAGCCCGAAGCGGTGGTCACCCTCGCGAATCACGTGGGATCGAGCCATGCGCGCCTCGACTGCCTGTTCAACATCGTTCGGAATCTGCCGAAACTCTGTGATCGAGGTCAGGAGCGCCCGTGCGTACCCGTCTGTCTGGATGAGCCCAGGGACGACGTTGGAGCAGTAGACCCGGAAGTGCCGTGTTCGCTCGAACAGAGGCACCGCGGATTCTTGCAGCCTGCGCAGCCCCGTTCGCTGCTTCCGGCGCCAGTCGACGTACATGGAGTCGGCGGAACGGTTCGCCGCGATCAGGTCGGCAGTCTGGTCGTCCGCACCGCAAGCCGCGCACCATGCCCGGATGTCTGCGTCTGACGGTGGGGTCTTGGCGTTCTCGATCCGTGATGCCTTGGCCGTGCTCCAGCCGGCCCGGGTAGCTAGCTCGCGCCCTGTGAATCCCGCGTCCAAGCGCAGGTCCCTGAGGCGTGCGGCAAGTGCCTCACGGGCAGCCTGCGCGCTGGACGATGGAGATACGGACATGAGCTAGCTATCCAGGGGGTGGGAATCGAGTCGTCAGACCTTGAAGTCCTCGTGCGGCGTGGCACGCCGCCACACCGCTTCGAAGGCCGACGAGCAAAGGTCAGCAACGGCGGGATCTTCCGTCCACTGCTCGCCCAGGTACTCGCCGTCTCCTGAGAAGTGGCCAAAGCGAACGACCCCGTCGTCGAACACCCAGAAGTCGTTGCCGGGCAACGCCAGCTCGGACGCCTGCCGTCGCGGGAGCCAGCGCACGAGCTCACCCGCCGCCACGTTCATGAACGTACCGTCGTACTCGAACCGGATGTACTCCGAAACCGGCTCGGAGACGATGCGAGCCCGACGCACCACGACACCTCGGGCCACGGTCTCAGTGACGAGCGAGTGCCAAGGGCGCCACCACGACGAGCGGTCATCCGGATCGTGACGCTTACCCGCCTTCCACTCGGCGTAGCGGCCAGTCTTGTTGTCGACCGCGTAGGAGTCTCGCATCTCAAGATGCACAGCGGAGCGGGTGCTACGGGCTATTGATCAGAAACTCATTGGGTTCACTCGTCGAGGACGTATCGGACGTGCGGGGCTTTGAAGTAGCCGGTGACGATGTGGGGCTGGCGCTGT
>NZ_JBVHOQ010000029.1:0-122695 GCF_055568375.1 Streptomyces sp. NPDC026062 | reverse complement strand
GGACGAACTCCCACTCGGCATCCGACAGTTCATGGCGACGTATCACCCGACCATGATCCACCACACAAGATCATTTGACGACAGAACCTAGGGCCTCGCATCCGGATCACGGCGCGCGCACCCCGGCACCGCGATCCACCCCGGCCCAACCGAACACCCTCGCCCCCCACACCCCCGACGGACGCGGGGCCTTTTTTCGGCCAATCCTGGAGAGCGCTCTCCAAGATCGCGTCCGTCGTTCACCCCTCCCCACCCGCAAGGAGCATGAGATGCACCATCCCCCCACACGCAAGGCCAGGCGCCTGGTGGCGCCCCTCGCGGCGGCGGCCCTGGCCGGCGGCGGTCTGCTCGCCGTCCAGGCACCCGCCGCCCAGGCGGCCGGCAACGTCGTGAAGGTCACGGGCTCGCAGGGCAACTGGCAGCTGACCGTGGACGGTTCGCCGTATACGGTCAAGGGCCTCACCTGGGGCCCCTCGGTCGCCGACGCCGGGACGTACATGCCCGACGTGAAGTCCATGGGCGTCAACACCATCCGCACCTGGGGCACCGACGCCACCAGCAAGCCGCTTTTCGACACCGCGGCGGCCAACGGCATCAAGGTGATCGCCGGCTTCTGGCTCCAGCCGGGCGGCGGCCCCGGGAGCGGCGGCTGCGTCAACTACCTGACGGACACCGAGTACAAGAACAGCATGCTCGCCGAGTTCCCCAAGTGGGTCGACACCTACAAGGACAACCCCGGCGTGCTGATGTGGAACGTCGGCAACGAGTCCACGCTCGGCCTCCAGAACTGCTACGGCGGCGACGAGCTGGAGGCCCAGCGCAACGCGTACACCACCTTCGTCAACGACATCGCGAAGAAGATCCACCAGGTCGACCCCAATCACCCGGTGACCTCCACCGACGCCTGGACCGGGGCATGGCCGTACTACAAGAGGAACGCCCCCGATCTCGACCTGTACGCCGTCAACGCCTACAACGCGGTCTGCACCATCAGGTCCGACTGGGAACAGGGCGGTTACGACAAGCCCTACATCGTCACCGAGACGGGCCCGGCCGGTGAGTGGGAGGTCGACGACGACGCCAACGGCGTCCCGGCCGAGCCGGCCGACGTGGCCAAGGCCGAGGGCTACGAGAAGGCGTGGGGCTGCGTCACCGGCCACACCGGGGTGGCGCTGGGCGCCACGATGTTCCACTACGGCACCGAGAACGACTTCGGCGGCGTCTGGTTCAACCTGCTGCCCGGCGGTGAGAAGCGCCTCTCGTACTACGCGGTGAAGAAGGCGTACGGCGCCGCCACCTCCGGCGACAACACCCCGCCGGTGATCGCCGGCATGACGGTCGACGACGCCACGAGCGGGGTGCCGACCGGCGGGCAGGTGCACATCACGGCGCCCACCAGCGACCCGGACGGTGACGCGCTCACCTACCAGGTGCTCTTCAGCAGCAACTACATCGACCAGAACAAGGCCCTCGTCCCGGCCGGGACCACGGTGAACGGCGACGGCTCCCTGACCGCGAAGGCCCCGGGCAGGACCGGTGTCTACAAGGTCTATGTGAAGGCCACGGACGGCCACGGCAACGCCGGCATCGAGACCACGTCCCTGAAGGTCGTCCCGCCGAAGGTGGACGGCACGAACGTCGCGCTGGGCAGGACGGCCACCGCCTCGTCCTTCCAGACCGACCCGACGGGCGGCTGCCCGTGCGCGGCCTCCAGCGCGGTGGACGGGAAGTCCGACACCCGCTGGGCCAGTGACTGGAGCGATCCGCAGTGGCTCCAGGTCGACCTGGGCACGTCCACCACGTTCAAGCACGTCCAGCTGTCCTGGGACCCGGCGTACGGCAAGGCCTACGACATCCAGACGTCCGAGGACGGCCAGAACTGGACGACGGTGAAGTCCGTGACGGACGGCGACGGCGACATCGACGACTTCGACGTCAACGGCACCGGCCGCTACGTACGGATCAACGCCACCGCGCGCGGCACCGGCTGGGGCTACTCGCTCTACGAGTTCGGGATCTACAGCTGACGGGAGGCGTCCGCACATGAGGGCCACGCATCTCGACCGGGCCCGGCCCTACGTCCTCGGTCTGTTCCGGATCGTCGTCGGGCTGCTCTTCACCTGCCACGGCGTCACCTCACTCTTCGGCGTCCTCGGCAGACCGGAACTCCCGGCGGGCAACTGGCCGGGGTGGTACGCGGCCGTCATCCAGCTGACCGGCGGCACCCTGGTGGTGCTCGGCCTCGGTACGCGGACAGCGGCCCTCATCGGCTCCGGCTCCATGGCCTTCGCGTACTTCGACGTCCACCAGCGGGCGGGGCTGCTGCCCATCGAGAACGGCGGAGAACCCGCCGCCCTCTTCTGCTGGACGCTCCTCCTGCTCACCGTCACGGGCCCGGGTGCCCTGGCGGCGGACCGCCTGTTCGCCACCGCCCGGCCGGCGTCCCGACGGGAGGAACACCACCTCGGCGTCCCCGTCTGAGGGAACGGCTACGCCGCGAACGGCCCCTGGGAGTGCCCCGGGGGCCGTTCGGCGTTCGGGGTACGTGCCCGGCTCCGGAAACGGGTCCTCGGTTCACGCTGTCTCGTGGTGTGCGTGCCAGGCGGTGGCGGCGGTTGCGAGGCGCAGGGTCCACGGGTCGGGGTCGGCACTGCTGATCTCGGACCAGAGCCTGGCGTTGGCGGCGGCGAAGGCGGTGATGCCCTCGCCGGTGGCGGTGTGCCAGGAGGGGACCTCGGCCGCCCAGTGCTCGGCGGAGGCGGGGGTGTGGCCGGATGCGATGAGCCAGATGATCCAGTAGCCGGCGTCGAGCCAGGCCGCTCCGCGGGTTGCCCAGGCCCAGTCGACCAAGCGTGCCCGCTTGCCCGCCGGGGCGTGGTCGTCCACGAGGACGTTGGTGTTGTTCAGGTCGGTGTGGAGAAGGTGGGGCCCGGCGAAAAAGCGGAGGTCGTCCGGGTGGACGGCGTAGCGCTCCAGGCGCTGTTCGGCCTGGCGGAGTTCGGTGCCGGGGCACGAGGCCTCGCCGAGGCGGCGCAGGAGAGAGGCGACTTCGGGGAGATCTGCGGAGCCGGGGGCGTAGTCGGCATGGTGGCCGCTGAGCACTTCGAAGCCGAGCAGGTCCCAGCCGGCCGTATCGACGTGCCAGCGGAGGGCGGGGGCCAGGCCCGTGAGGAAGGGGGCGACGGCGGCTTCCCGGTGTTGGGTCCAGGCGCGGGGGTGGTTGGTGCGTAGCCCCTTGACCTGCCAGGTGCCCGTGGCGGAGGTAACGCGGGAGGCGATCTCGCTGTTGAAGCCCTCGGTCATTTCCTCGACCGAGAGAAGGGGGCCGGTGTACTCCTCGACGGCGGTACGGGCTGCGGGCGGCAGCTGGTCGAGGCCAATGCGTGCGGTCGCCATGAGACGTCACTCTTTCAAAGGGTTGTGGTGCGGGGGCTTCCGGACGGAGGAGCGTCCAGAAGCCCCCGCGATTCTGTGCGGCCGGTTGTCTACCGGTACGGGTTGTCGTCGTTGCAGCCGGGGACAGCCCCCTCGGACAGCACCTCCAGGTCGTCCAGGATCATCACTCCCTCGGCCTCCTCCAGGGCCGGCGGTCGGGGGCTGATCTCCACCATGACAGCGGTCATGACGCTTCCTCGCTTCCGTGTTGGCAGTAGGTGTTCAGTGGTGCCTTCGCCTCCTGGTACGCCTTGGCGAGCGGTCGGCAGACCCGGCAGGTGCCGGAGAGCCGACAGCCGCCGCAGCCACCGGTGCGAAGCATCTGGGTATCAGCGATACCGGGTAGACGGAGCAGTCCGTCCAGGCCCTCGGCCATGAGGTCAATGGGGTTCTCGCGGCCGACCTTGCACATGGTCACGAGGCCGTGCGGGTCGACGTGGAAGAAGGTGTGACCGGCGGGACAGCCCTTGAACACGCTGGTCTTGTCCAGGAATCCGGGCGCCTGCGTGGCCAGCGGTTCGGGCGTTCCGGTGTACGTCGGGGAGATCGTGCCGTACTCCTGGCGGCTTGCCCCGTATCGCTCGGCGACAGCGCGCATGGCGTCCAGCTCGTGGACGTTGTGCCGAGTGATGATCAGGGCCAGTTCCAGCGCGATGCCGGCTTCGCGCGCCGCGACGAGCCCCTTCTCGACAAGCTTGAACGCACCCGGCTTACGGGTGAGCGCATCGAAGCTGTCCGGGGTCGCCCCGTAGAGGGAGACGGTCACCTTGTGCGGTGGCAGGTCTCGCAGGAGACCGATGATCTCGGGACGGTGGAGGCGCGATCCGTTGGTCAGGATCTCGATCAGCATCCCGGATCGGTGCGCCAGCGTGTACGCGTCCACGAAGTCCCGGTCGATCAGCGGCTCGCCGCCCGTGAACTGGAGCCAGAGCACCCCGGCATCCCGCAGCAGGTGCAGGAGCCGGACCTTGTCCGGCCAGGCCAGCCCCTCGAACTTCCGCTCCGCGAGGTAGCAGTGCTCGCAGTTGAAGTTGCAGCCCTTGTTGATCTCGTACGTGGCCCGGCCGTACCCGAGACGGGTCTCGGAACGTACGAGAACGGTGTCACGCATCACCACGCCAGTCAGGTCCACGTTCCAGGCCGCGCGGGCGTGGTCGAGAAGCCAGACCGGCGGAGGGCTGCTGCTCTCCGCGGTCGAGGCCAGCTCTTCGTAAAGGGCTCTGGGGATGCGCATGCCGCCCTTGGAGCCGGGCCGAGCGATCAGAAACGTTCCGTTGTACGGGCTCGCGATCAACTGATGCACGGGATCTCCTCCGAGGCGTCTTACCAGGTGTGCTGCGTGGCGTGGCCGACGAACAGGCAGCAGCCTTCACCGTCGGGGCCCGGGGCGGGCACCGGGCAGTCCGGCAACACGACAAGAGCTGTGTCCTCCGTCCCCGACCAGCGGAGCCACAACGCGGTCCCGGACGCGTCGGCGTCGCTGAGGAGACCGAAGCGCTCGTCCTCGGTGTGAGTGGCGAGCCGGCACTGCACCGCCCGGTCGATGTACCTCTCGGATGACTTCTCCCGGACTTTCCTTGTCAGGTCGAAGGGCACTCGACGCCAGTGCGCGCACTGCATCACGACACCATCCGGAAGGAGGCCACGGCGTTCCGGGTCTGTCGCGAGCACTGAGGGCAGACACACGACGGGTAACGACCCGGGTTCTCCGGAATCGCCGGGTCCTTGCCCACGCGTACCTCCGTGAGGCGCCCCCAGGTTCGGCCGGAGTTGTGGGAGGCCCGCAACGTCATCCGTACATCGTTCTGTCCGTTCGCCATGGCCAGGAGCATCGCGATCGACGGACCCCAGCAGAAAGGCCCAGCGGATTACCCAACCTGGATAGCATCACCCTCGGTAGAACCATTGCAGCGATTCGTAACCCTCATGTCGGAGCGTGCTGATGCCCGAGCCCTCTCGCTCGCAGGAACTGCCGGTCAACCTGCTCACGGACCCAGTGATGATCGAGGCATGCCGGACCCGGGATTTCGGCCGCATTTTCCAACTGGTCAGAGCACGAGCAGGTATCTATCCGTCGATGATCGCGCGCCGCTGCGACCTGACCCCGAGCCGCGTGGGCGAAGTGATCTCCGGAAGAAGGCAGTTGCTGCACATGGACGTGGTCGAACGAGTCTCGGACGGACTGTGCATCCCCGGGCACATGCTCGGCCTTGCTCGACGCTCCTGGGAGACACCTCCCAGCCTGACCGTCACACCGCGCGAACCGGCCGAGGTGGTGGTCCCCACAGCCGTCGAACCACTGGCCGCCGGACTACCGGGGGCAGACGTCGACAGCGTCCTCGCCCTGGCGGCCGAGCGGGATCTCAGCACGTCGACACTGGCTGCTCTGCATTCGTCGATCGCGGACTACTGGCGCCGGGACGACGAGCACGGCGGCGAGACCTTACGGCCGGCGGTCGTCGGTCAGCTCCGCTACGTCATCGATCTCCTCAAGCGGCTCCTCTACGGGACGGCCTTCACAGCGTCGCGGCCGAGCTGACCGGCGGCACCCTGGTGGTGCTCGGCCTCGGTACGCGGACAGCGGCCCTCATCGGCTCCGGCTCCATGGCCTTCGCGTACTTCGACGTCCACCAGCGGGCGGGGCTGCTGCCCATCGAGAACGGCGGAGAACCCGCCGCCCTCTTCTGCTGGACGCTCCTCCTGCTCACCGTCACGGGCCCGGGTGCCCTGGCGGCGGACCGCCTGTTCGCCACCGCCCGGCCGGCGTCCCGGCGGGAGGAAGACCACCTCGGCGTCCCCGTCTGAGGGAACGGCTACGCCGCGAACGGCCCCTGGGAGTGCCCCGGGGGCCGTTCGGCGTTCACGCACGCGGGGAGAGCGGGGCGGCGTCCACGGCCCGGCCCTTCCCCGCCCCGATCAGGCGGTTTCGAGGCCGCCGTGCTTGATGTCCGTCACGAACGCGGTGAACGCGGCGGGGGTGAGGGCGAGATGGGGGCCGGTCGGGTTCTTGGAATCGCGGACCGGGACGGTGCCGGTGGGTGCGAGGTTGGTGGCGACCTGGACGCACTGGCCGCCGTTCTGACTGTACGAGGAGGTGAGCCAACGAGGGGATTCGGTCGTCACGGGGTGCCCTTTCGTAACTTGCTGATCATGGCTACGGACGCGGCGCGTGGCAGCGATTCGGCCTGGAGTTGATGGTAGTTCGCGAGGATGGGCAGGATCGAGCCGCTTTCCCGCTCCAAGTGACCACGGTGCGCGGACTCCGCGTAGGAGATGAGCGCTCGGTCCGGCATCGTCAGGATCGTCACCGGCAGTGTCATCGGACGCCGAATGCCCATGTTGAACGGCGCCACCTGAAGGACCGTGTTCGGTAGCTCGGAGAACTCGATGAGGCGTGTGAACTGGGCGTCCATGAGGCTGTCGTCTCCGATCGGCCAGCGCAGGCAGCTCTCGTCCAGCACCACGAAGACCGTCGGGGGTGTTGTTCGCGCAAGGCCCGCCTGGCGTTGAGCGATCAGGTTCATCCGCTCATCCGCATGCTCCCGCGTGGCGACGCCTCGTTGCACGGTGCTGTCACCGAGTGCGGCTGCGTACTCCGGGGTCTGGAGGAGGCCGGGGATGACGCCGACCTCGTAGAGCCGGATCTCCACGGCTCGTGCCTCGTGATCGACGTACTCGGGGAAGCCTTCGAGCAACGATCGGTAGCGCAGCGACCGGACCTGTCGTTCGAACAGGTCGCCGGTTCCAAAGACCCTGTCAGCGCTCACCGCAAAGCGGTGAGTTGGTGTCCGCTTACCAGTTTCGACGGCCGAGATATGGGCTCCCGAGCAACCCATTCGCTCGCCCAGCTCGTCCTGGGTCCAGCCTCGTTCATCCCGTTTGCTGCGAAGACGTGCCCCGAATGCCGCACGAGGTGAGTGATCAGGATCAAGGTCCTTAAGGTTCACCATTGCGTACCCAACTCATCTTTCAGTTTACGTAAGTTGATGGCATTCCGAGCCTAGGGCACGCTGAGCCGTCTTGGTAGTGGAATGACTACGGAGAGGTACGACAGTGTCTACACAGGTACACCCGTCCGAATTCGCCCCTGCCCCCGGGACCCTCGTCGTCGACGTGACCCGCGCGCATCTGCCCCGGATCGGGGAGTTCCGAGGGGTCGCAGGCCCCTACTGGATGCTCCGGCCGGCCCGGGGCGGCGCCGAGTGGGAGGTGCTGCCCGAGCACACGCGGGAGGCGACGTCCCGGGAACGGCTGTGGGCGCGGAACGCGCGGGAGAACGCCCGGAGCCGGGGTGAGGTCGCATGAGGGGCGCCGGGCGCGAGGGGCACGAGGCGCGCGAGGACGACGGGGCGGACGCCGACGCCGCCTCGCCGTCGGGCGGGTGCGGCACGTGCGACGCGTTCGCCGCCGCCGAGGCCGCCGCGCAGCGTGCGGGCGACGGGAGCCGGGAGACGGACTTCCGGGTGCTGAGGCGTCGCCACGCGGCGGCCGAGCACGGGGTGGACGACGCGTAAGGCGGCGCACGGGCCTCCCGGGGCAGCCCCGGGAGGCCCGTGCCGTGCGGTGGGCGGTACGGGCCCGCGCGGCCCCCTGCTCCGCGCGGGTCCCTGCTCCGCGCGGGTCCCTGCTCCGCGCGGGCCCGCGGAGCCGGGACAGTCCGTCGGCCGGGACCGTCCGTCAGCGTTCGAGGCCCGGCTCCGGGAAGTGCTGCCCCGCCAGATCAGCGGATCGCCTCGTCCATGAGCACATACAGCAGCCCGACCAGGGAGCCACTGCTGACGATCTCGCGGCGGTCGATCATGCCCCGCACGTCGGCCAGCGGGATCCACTCGATGCGGTCCGACTCGTTCTTCTCGGTCGGCGGGCCCTCGTACGTCGCCCCGTCAGCGCGGAAGATGTGGTGCTGGGAGTCGGTGATGCCGTTGGCCGGCTCGGCGTAGATCAGCGGCTTGACCGCTGCGGGACGCCAGCCTGTCTCCTCCAGCACCTCACGGGCCGCTGCCTCAGCCGGCGTCTCGCCCTCTTCGACCAGGCCCATGGGCAGCTCCCACGCCCAGGCGTCCGTGATGAAGCGGTGCCGCCACATCATCAGCACTTCGCGCCGCTCGTTGACCACGGCGGCCACGGCCAGGTGCCGGAGCTTGACGACGTGGTGTTCCCAGCGATTCCCGTCCGGCGTCTCGACGTCGGTGAGCCACAGGTTCACCCAGCTGTTCTCGTAGATCGGACGTTCCCCGTGGATCTTCCACTGCATTGCTGCGGCCCCTCTCGATCAGCCTCCAGCATCGCAGAGCTACAGCCACAGACTGACAGGTTCAATCAAATTCACGTCATAGTGACGAATAGAAGACTGGTGTCGATGGACGGTTCCGGGAGATGGCTACTCCATGGCGACGGCCTGCCGGAAGCCGTTGTTGACGGCGGCGAGGCCGCCGTCCACGCGGAGGGTCGTGCCGGTGACCCAGGCGGCGTCCGGGGAGGCGAGGAAGGCGACGGCGGCTGCGATGTCCTCGGGTTCGCCGACGCGGCCGAGGGGGTAGAGGGAGCGGACCCGGTCGAGGACGTCGCCGCGGCCGGCCCAGGCGTCGGTGCGGACGGTGCCGGGGGCGACGAGGTTGACGCGGACGCCGCGCGGTCCCGCGTGGCCGGCGAGGGTGCGGGTCAGGCTCTCCAGGCCGGCCTTGGCGGCGCTGTAGGCGTGGTTGCCGAAGTCCTGGAAGCCGTTGACGGAGCCGATGGAGACGATGGCGCCGCGGCCGGAGGCGGCGAGGTGGGGGAGGGCGGCGCGGGCGCAGCGGTAGGCGCCGGAGAGTGTGATGTCGAGGTCGCGCTGCCAGATCTCGTCCGGCTCGTCCTCAAGGAGCGTGGTGCCGGGAGAGCAGGCGTACGCGTTGTTCACCAGTACGTCGAGCCCGCCGAACACCGAGACGGCGTGCGCGACCGCCGCCTCGACCGCCGCCCGGTCGGCCACGTCGCAGACCAGCGCCTCGGCCTGGCCGCCGCTCTTCCCGATCTGCGCGGCGAGGTTCTCGGCCCGGCCGCCGTCCAGGTCGGTGACCAGGACGCGGGCACCCTCGGCGGCCAGCCTGCGGGCGGTGGCGGCGCCGATGCCCTGGCCGGCGCCGGTGATGAGGACGCGGTATCCGTCGAAGCGCGGGAGCACGGAAGCAGAGGTCTCAGGAGTCATAGCGCCGAACGTACTGCCCGCACCAGGGCCTGGGCACGGGGGTCGGCGGTGACTCCCTTCTGGAGACCGTTCGTCACATAGCCGAAGGCGATGCCGGATTCGGGGTCGGCGAAGCCCAGCGAACCGCCCCGGCCGGGGTGGCCGAAGGAGCCCGGGGCGAGCAGCGGGGCCGCCGGGCCGTGCAGCATGTAGCCCAGGCCGAAACGGGTGTTGACGACCAGGACCCGGTCAGGTCCCGCCGACTCCTCGGTGCGGGCCAGGGTGAGGGTGGCCGGGGCGAACAGCCGGTGGCCGTCGACCGGGCCGATCATCGCGGCGTAGCAGCGGGCCAGGCCCCGGGCGGTGGCGATGCCGTTGGACGCGGGGAGTTCGGCGGCCCGGTAGCCGGGGTCGTTCTCGTCGGGCAACGGATCGATGGCGCCGAACGCCCGGCGGGTCAGCGAGTCCGGGTCGCGGTAGGCGTCGACGACCGAGCGCTTGGGGCGCATCCGCAGCGCGCCCGTGCCCTCGCCCTCGGGCGTCTCGACCGGGCCGATCCGGCCGATCCGGTGCGCCTCGTCCGCCGGGATCCCGAACCAGAAGTCGAGGCCGAGCGGGCGGGCGATCTCCTCGGCGACCCAGCGGCCGACGGTCCGGCCGGTGACGCGTCGCACCAGTTCGCCGACGAGCCAGCTGTAGGTCTGCGCGTGGTAGCCGTGATCCGTGCCGGGCTCCCACTCGGGGCGCTGGGCGGCGACCGCCTGCGGCCCGCTGACCCCGTCGGCCGCCTCGTCGGGCGTCAACGGCCGGTCCAGGGAGGGGATTCCGGCCCGGTGGGCGAGGAGATGGCGGACGAGGACGCGTTCCTTGCCGTTCGCCTTGAACTCCGGCCAGTACGTGCCGACCGGGGCGTGCAGGTCGATCTGGCCGCGCTGGTGCAGCAGCAGCGGGACGGCGGCGGCGATGCCCTTGCCGGCCGAGCGGACGATCTGCACGGTGTCGACGGCCCACGGTTCGACGCCGTCGACATCTCTCGTTCCGGCCCACAGATCGACGACCTTGCGCCCGTGCCGGTAGACGGTGACCGCTGCCCCTCGGTCTCCGCGCTGCTCGAAGTTCCGGATGAAAGCATCCCGGACCGGTTCGAATCCGGGCGCTGCCGTGCCCCGTACGTCCACGCCTGCTCCTGCGCTCCCGCTCATCCCCCCATGGTGCATTGCTCCGCAGGTCGCGGGTGGGGCGGGTCACCTCATGTTCACCGTCATGGAACATGAGCCGTCGCAGGCGCCGACGCAGTCGCAGGCGCAGTCACCGTCTCCGTCGTGGTCGACACCCTCGACGACAACGGGCACCTTCACCGAGCCCGGACCGTCACCGGGCGCGGACCGTCACCGAGCGCGGACCGTCACCGGGCGCGGACCGTCACCGAGTGCGGACCGTCACCGAGCGCGGGTCGAAGCCGAAGGGGAGCTCCAGCCGGTGGGTGCGCATGAGTTCCTCGTCGCACAGGAGGTCCTGGGTGCGGTCGTCGGCGGCGATGACGCCTTCGCTGAGGATGACCGCGCGGCCGCAGAGTTCGAGGGCGTACGGCAGGTCGTGCGTCACCATCAGCACCGTGACGTCCAACGACCGGAGGACGTCGGCGAGTTCGCGGCGGGCCGCCGGGTCGAGGTTGGAGGAGGGTTCGTCCAGGACGAGGATCTCCGGCCGCATGGCGAGGACCGTGGCGACGGCGATGCGGCGGCGCTGGCCGAAGGAGAGGTGGTGCGGTGGCCGGTCCGCGTACTCCTCCATGCCGACCTGCTTCAGCGCCTCGGTGACGCGCTCCTCCAGTTCGGCGCCGCGCAGCCCGCCTGCGGCCGGTCCGAAGGCGACGTCCTCGCGGACGGTGGGCATGAAGAGCTGGTCGTCGGGGTCCTGGAAGACGATGCCGACACGGCGGCGGATCTCGGCGAGGTTGCGCTTCTCGACCGGGAGCCCGGCGACGCGGACGGTGCCGGCTCCGGCGTCGAGGATGCCGTTGAGGTGGAGGACGAGGGTGGTCTTGCCGGCGCCGTTCGGGCCGAGCAGGGCGACCCGCTCGCCGCGCGCGACGGTCAGGTCGACGCCGAAGAGCGCCTGGTGGCCGTCGGGGTAGGCGTAGGCGAGACCGCTGACCTCCAGGGACGGCGGCGGTACGGACGGGGCGGAAGGCTGGCTCATACCGTCCATCCCAGCAGACACACGACGAGGGCGAGCAGGGGGAGTGCCGAGGCGTACGCCCACTGGGTGCGCGAGGCCGTCACCTCGTCGATGACCGGCATGGAGCCGGTGTAGCCGCGGCTGACCATCGCGAGGTGGACGCGTTCGCCGCGCTCGTACGACCGGATGAACAGGGCACCGGCCGACTTGCCGAGGACACCCCAGTGCCGTATCCCGCTCGCCTCGAACCCGCGCGAGCGGCGGGCGACGGACATCCGGCGCATCTCGTCGGTGATCACATCGCCGTACCGGATCATGAAGGAGGCGATCTGGACGAGCAGCGGGGGCAGCTTCAGGCGCTGGAGGCCGAGCAGCAGGGAGCGCAGCTCGGTGGTGGAGGCGAGGAGCACGGAGGCGGCGACGCCGAGGGTGCCCTTGGCGAGGACGTTCCAGGCGCCCCAGAGTCCGGGCACGCTGACGGAGATCCCGAGGACGTGGGTCTGCTCGCCGGGTACGACGAACGGCATGAGCAGGGCGAACGCGACGAACGGCACCTCGATCAGCAGCCGCTTGAGGAGGAAGCCGGCCGGGATGCGGGCCGCGGCGGTGGCGCCCGCGATCAGCAGTGCGTACAGCCCGAAGGCCCACACCGCTTCGCGGGGGGTGGTCACGACGACCACGACGAAGGCGAAGACCGCGGCGATCTTGCAGTGCGGCGGCAGGTCGTGGACCGGCGAGTGCCCGTGCCGGTAGAGCTTGTGGGCGTGGCCCGCGCCCATGTCAGACCTTCTCTTCGGTACGGGAGTCGCCGCGCTCGGACCGGTCGTCCGTACGACGGCGTCGGCTGACCACGTAGAAGGCGCCGCTGCCGACGACGAGGGTGGCGCCGACGCCGATGATGCCGGCCAGTCCGCCGGAGATCCGCGCGTCGGAGACGTCCTTGACGCCGTAGTCGGCGAGCGGGGAGTCCTTGGACGCGTGGTCCTTGGCCTCCTTGTCGATGCCCTGGTCGGTGGCGACCTTCTCCAGGCCGTCGGGGTTGGCGGAGGCGTAGTAGGAGACGAAGCCGGCGAGCACGAGGGCCGTGATCAGACCGGTGGCCCACAGGCCCTTGGTGGAGCGGTGCGCGACGGCGGGCTCGCGGGCGGGAGCGGGGGCGTCGACGAGTTCGCCGTCGACGCGGAGCTTGAGCGGGGCGGTGAGGCCCCGGGCGCCGTGGACCAGGTCGGGGCGTACGGCGACGACGGCACCGACGGTCAGCGCGGTGATCGCGGCCTCGCCGATGCCGATCAGGACGTGGACCCCGACCATCGCGGTGAAGACCTTGCCGATCGGGATGTCGGTGGTGCCGCCGATCCAGTACATGAGGGTGAACGCGGCGGCCGCGGCCGGCACGGAGACCAGTGCGGCGACGAAGGACGCGGCGGTCATGGAGCGGCGGGTGCGCGGCAGCACGCGGACCAGGCCCCGGAAGAGGGCGTACGCGACGACGGTGGTCACGACGCCCATGTCGAGGATGTTCACGCCGAGCGCGGTGAGCCCGCCGTCGGCGAAGAGGATGCCCTGCATCAGCAGGACGACGGATATACAGAGGATCCCGGTGTACGGCCCGACCAGGATCGCGGCCAGCGCCCCGCCCAGCAGGTGCCCGCTGGTGCCGGCCGCGACGGGGAAGTTCAGCATCTGCACGGCGAAGATGAAGGCCGCGACCAGCCCGGCCAGCGGCGCGGTGCGTTCGTTCAGCTCGCGCCGGGCCCCTTTCAGACTGACGGCCACGGCTCCGGCGGCCACGACTCCGGCGACGGCGGAGACGGGCGCGTTGATGAATCCGTCGGGTACATGCATGGGGGCGGCTCCGCTTCCTGCGTTCCTGCATTGCTGTGCGGGGTCATGAACCTCTCAATGATAGGACCTTGTTGCGAACGGTTCGCAAGAGCGGGTCTGTCACAACTGCATGGCACCACCATCGCGCGCACGACACCACCGTCGTGCTCTTTTGCGAAAATATGGGACATTGGATGACAAAGACGTATACACAGGAGGAGCCGGCCCATGTCCCCCGTGATCAGAGAACATGCCCGTGCCCGGCTCGTCACCGACGCCCGCGACCTGCCCGTGGTCCGGGTCGAGCTGCGTCACGACACCGCCGACGCCCCCGACACCATCCACATCGCCTTCCCCGGCGGCACGGAGTGGTCCGTCGCCCGCGATCTGCTGGAGCGCGGACTGCGCTCCCCCGTCGACCGGGACAGCTTCCGGATCTGGCCGTGCGGCCGGGTCCAGCTCGTGGTCGAACGCCACGCGGCGGACGGCGTCGAGGTGGTGCAGTTCGACAGCGCGCCGCTGATCCGCTTCCTGCGGCGCACCCGCGGCGGGGTCTCCAGAGCCGAGACCGCGCACGCCTGATCCACCCGCCACCGCCCACCGGAACGACCGCACCCGCCCACCGCCGTACCCGCCCGATCCACCGCCACCGCCACCGCATGCAGACAGGCAGACAGGCATGCCGAGAGCCCCCGTGCACGTGTGCACGGGGGCTCTCGACGCTCCGGCCCCCCGTCCCCACAGGTAACCGGCGCTTCCGGGGCCACGTTCCGCTCAGACGCGGCCCCGGAGGTCTGCGGCTCGTCAAGCGGCCCGAGGGCGGCTCACCGGCCGGCTCAGACCCGGCTCAGCTCACGCTCTCCGCCGGCGTCCGGACCGGCGTCGCCCGCGTCACCGGTGGTGTCGGCGAGCTCCTTGCGCAGCCCCTCACCCTCGACGTCCACGTTGGGCAGCACCCGGTCCAGCCAGCGCGGCAGCCACCAGGCACGCTTCCCGAGCAGCGCGAGGACCGCGGGCACGATGGCCATGCGGACGACGAACGCGTCGAAGAAGACGGCGATGGCGAGCGAGAAGCCGATCATCTTGATCATCGACTCGCTGGATCCGATGAATCCGGAGAAGACCGCCATCATGATCACGGCCGCGGCCGTGACGACCCGGGCACCGTGCTTGAAACCGGTGACGATGGCCTGGCCGGGCTTCTCGCCGTGGACGTACGCCTCACGCATCCGGGTCACGAGGAAGACCTCGTAGTCCATCGCGAGACCGAAGACCACGCCCACCATGAAGATCGGCATCATCGACATGATCGGACCGGTCTGCTCGACCCCGAACAGTCCGCCGAGCCAGCCCCACTGGAAGACCGCGACGACCGCGCCCAGGGCCGCGACGACCGAGAGCAGGAAGCCGAGCGCCGCCTTCAGCGGCACCAGGATCGACCGGAAGACCACCATCAGCAGCAGGAAGGCGAGGCCGACGACGAGCGCCAGGTACGGCAGCAGCGCGTCGTTCATCTTCTGCGAGAAGTCGATGTTCATCGCGGTGGCACCGGTGACCAGCACTTCGGCGCCGGTGTCGGACTTGATGTCCTGGCCCGCGTCGCGGATCGCGTGGACCACGTTCTCCGTGTCGACGGAGCTCGGCCGGTCCTTCGGGACGACGGTGATCATCGCCGCGTCACCGGACTTGTTGAAGGTGGCCGGGGTGACGGCCACGACCCCCTTCATGCCGGAGATCTCGTCACCGACCTGCTTGGCGGCGGCCTTGCCGTCGGAGCTGTTCGCCGTGTCGACGACGACCAGCAGCGGGCCGTTGAAGCCGGGGCCGAAGCCCTCGGAGAGCAGGTCGTAGGCGCGGCGCTGGGTGGTGCTGGTGGGCTGGGAGCCGTCGTCCGGCAGACCCATCTCCAGCGAGGCGGCCGGTACGGCGATCGTGCCCAGGCCGATCACACCGACCAGCAGCACCCACACCGGCTTGCGGAGCACGAACCGCGCCCAGCGGGTGCCCATGTTCGGCTTGGCGTCGGGCTTGTTCTCGGCCTCGGTGGCCTTGCGCGCCTTGCGTCCCATGATCCGCTTGCCCACGAAGCCCAGCATGGCCGGGACGAGGGTGAGGGCGATGAGGACGGCGATCGCGACCGTACCGGCCGCGGCGAAGCCCATCTTCGACAGCATCGGGATGTTGACGACCGCGAGACCGACCAGGGCGATGACCACGGTGAGCCCGGCGAAGACGACCGCGGAGCCCGCCGTGCCGACAGCACGGCCCGCCGCCTCCTCGCGGTCCCGGCCCTCGGCCAGTTCGGCGCGGTAGCGGGAGACGATGAAGAGCGCGTAGTCGATGCCGACGGCGAGGCCGATCATCATCGCGAGGGTCGAGGTGGTGGAACCGAGGTCCAGCACATTGGCCAGCGCCGTGATCGACGAGACGCCGATGCCGACCCCGATCAGCGCGGTGAGCAGCGGCAGCCCCGCCGCGATCAGCGAGCCGAAGGTGATGACGAGCACCACGGCGGCGAGCGCGATCCCGATGACCTCGGTGGCCCCGGTCTCCGGCATCACCTGGAGCGCGTCACCGCCGATCTCGACGGTCATCCCGCTCTTCTGCGCGGACTCGCCCGCCTCCTCCAGGGAATCCCGGGTGGCGTCGGTCAGCTCCATGGAGTTGACCTTGTACGTCACGGAGACGTACGCGGTCGAGCCGTCCTTGGAGACGGCGTTCCCGGCGTACGGGTCGACGACCGAGGCGATCTGGTCCGAGCCCGACTTCAGCTGACCGGTGAGCTTGTTGACGTCGGCCTTGTGGGCCGGGTCGGTCATCTTCTCGCCCTCGGGGGCCTTGAAGACGATGCGCGCGGTCGCGCCGTCGGCACTGGAGGCGGGGAAGCGCTGTTCCAGCAGGTCGAAGGCCTTCTGAGCCTCCGTACCCGGTATCGAGAAGGAGCTGGAGGTGGCGGTGGACGCGGTGGCCGCGCCGAATCCGGCGAGCGCCAGCAGTGCCACCCAGATCAGGGCGACATAGCGGCGGCGCCGGAAGGCGAGCCGTCCGAGTTTGTAGAGGAATGTAGCCACGGAGGCGTACTCCCGGTCAGGTCGTTGAGTGGAAATGGGCGTGAGGAACCAGCCCGACGACGAGAGCGGCGTGTCAGGTGGGGCTTGGGGAGGGGGCCGTGCGGGTGCAGCCGTGGGGACGGCTGGTCAGACTCCGAGAGCGGGGAGGATCACGGAGTCGACGTAGTCGAGAAGGAAGGCCTGGTCGACGGCGCGGTCCTCGACCAGCTGCCGAGCGGCGAAGGCGCCGATCAGCATGTGCGGCATGTACTTGAGCGCCGGATTGTCCGGACGCACTTCCCCTCGGTCCACGGCCCGTCGCAGCAACAGGTCGAGGCCGGTCATCTCCGGCTCGATCAGCAGCTCGCGCAGGGCTTGGAGGAGGTCGGGGTTGTCGTGGACGGCATGGCTCAGACCCCGCATCAGCGCGGAGTCCTTCTCCATCTGACAGTCGTCACTACGGCCCAGGACGGCATGGAAGTCACCGCGCAGCGAGCCGGTGTCGACCTGGCCGAGCGTCACGGGCTTGTTGTGCCGCATGGCCGTGACGACGAGCTCGGGCTTGCTTCCCCACTGGCGGTAGAGGGTGGCCTTGCTGGAACGGGTACGAGCGGCGACGGCGTCCATCGTGAGGGCGTCGTAGCCGACCTCGCGGAGCAGGTCGAGCACGGCGGCGTACAGCTCGCTCTCACGCTCGGGCGTGAGCCGTGTGCGTGCCATGGTCGACCTCCTGTTCCCTGAGCTCGGTGAGGTGTACGTCAGTCAATCGAACGAAACTGTTTCGTACACCTCGAAGGTACCCCGCGCGTCGAGCGAAACGAAATCGTTTCGCTTGTGTTCCGCACCACAAGTTGCCGGGCCCTCCTCGCGCGGAAAGCATTGGGGGGTGAGTGACGACGTCTCGTATCTCCGGTTCCCGCACCTCCACGACGATCTGCTCTGCTTCGCCGCGGAGGACGATCTCTGGGTGGCCCCGCTCGTCGCCGAGGGCGAGGCGCCCGGACGCGCCTGGCGCGTGACCGTCGACCGCACCAGAGTCAGCCACCCGCGCTTCTCCCCCGACGGGACCCGGATCGCCTACACGACCTGGCGCAGCCTCGACCCGGAGATCCATCTGGCGCCCGTGGCCGGCGGCCCGGCCCGCCGGCTCACGTACTGGGGATCGACCGACGCCCGGGTCTGCGGCTGGACCCCCGGGGACCGGGACGAAGACAGCTCCGGGAGCGGGGACGGAAACGAGAACGGGGGCGGGAACGGGAACGGGGGCGGCGCCGGGGACAGCGCGCAGATCCTCGCCGTGTCCTCGCACCGGCAGCCGTTCTCGTACTTCTCCTGGGCCTACAGCGTGCCCACGGACGGCAGCCCCGGCGGCAGGCTGCCCTGGGGTCCGGTGTCCGACATCGCCGTCGCCGACATCGACGGGGAGCGCCGCACCCTGCTGCTCACCGGAAAGCCGCCGCACGAGCCGGCCGCCTGGAAGCGGTACCGGGGCGGCGCGACGGGGCGCCTGTGGCTGCACGGCGAGCGGCTGCTCCCGGACATCGGCGGGCATCTCGACTCACCCATGTTCGTCGACGGCCGCATCGCGTTCCTCTCCGACCACGAGGGCGTCGGCAACCTCTACTCCTGCCGCCCCGACGGCACGGACCTGCGCCGCCACACGGACCATGACGCGTTCTACGCCCGGCACGCCTCCAGCGACGGGCGTCGGGTCGTCTACCAGTGCGCGGGCGAGGTGTGGCTGGTCGACGACCTCCGGTCGCCCGACGCCGTGCCCCGGAAGCTGGAGGTCCGCCTCGGCGGCCCGCGCGCCGGGCGGCGTACGTACCAGGTGCCGGCCGCCAGCAACATCGACTCCCTCTCCGTGGACGAGACCGGCCGCGCCAGCGCCGTCGCGGTACGCGGCAGCCTCTACTGGCTCACCCACCGCGACGGCCCCGCCCGCACCATCGCCGACACCCCCGGCGTCCGCGTCCGGCTGCCGGAGATGCTCGGCAGCGGCGGCCAGGTCGCGTACGTCACCGACGCGGAGGGCGAGGACGCGATCGAGATCGCCTCGCTGCCGCGCGCCAGCGGCGACCGCGCCCCGCGCCGCCTCGCCTCCGGCCTGGTCGGCCGGGTCCAGGAGCTGATCTCCGACCCGGACGGCGAACGGCTCGCCATCGCCACGCACGACGGCCGGCTGCTCCTCCTGGACACAGCCGAGCCGGACACCACCGCCGACCGGACATCCACCCACGAACCCGCCACCGCCGAGCCGCACACCGGCGTGCCCACCACCACCGAGCCGCCCACCGGCGTGCCCACCACCACCGGCGTGCCCACCACCGCCGACGAGACGCCCACCGCCGAACCGGACGCCACCGACCAGCCGCCCACCGGCGTGCCCACCGAACTGATCCGCTCCGTCAACGGCCCGGTCCGCGACCTGGCGTTCTCCCCGGACGGCGCCTGGCTGACCTGGTCGCACCCCGGCATCGGCCGCTCCCTGCGCAAGATCAAACTGGCCCGCATCCAGGGCCCCGGCGCCCCCGCGATCGTCGATGTCACCAACGGCCGCTTCGAGGACGAGAACCCCGTCTTCACGGGCGACGGCCGCTATCTCGCCTTCCTCTCCTGGCGCGGCTTCGACCCGGTCTACGACGTGCACACCGGCGACCTCTCCTTCCCGCTCGGCTGCCGCCCGTACCTCGTCCCGCTCTCCTCGGCGACCCCCTCCCCCTTCGCCCTCTCCCCCGACGGCCGGCCGGCCGCGGGCGGCCTCGACCCGGGGGACTCCGACGAGGCGGAGGCGGCGGAGGGCTCCACGGTCACCGTCGAGTTCGAGGGCCTGGAGAGCCGGGTCACCCCCTTCCCCGTCTCCGCCTCCAAGTACTCGGCGCTGTACCCGGTCAGCGGCGGCGGGCTGGTCTGGCTGCGCTGGCCGATCTCCGGCGCGCTCGGGGAGACGTTCGCCAACCCGGCGGACATGTCGGGCCGCCCCACCCTGGAACACTTCAACATCACCAAGGCGAGGAAGACCGAACTCGTCGACCACCTCGACTGGTTCGCCGTCAGCGGCGACGCCTCCCGCCTCGTCGTCATGGACGACGGCGAGCTGCGCGCCGTCCCCGCCAACGAGCCCGGCGACAACGACTCCACCGTCTACCTGGACCCGCGCCGCATCCTGCACGAGGCCGACCCGCCGGCCGAGTGGCGGGGAGCGTTCGCCGAGGCGGGCCGCCTCATCCGCTCGTACTTCTGGGAACCTGACATGTGCGGCATCGACTGGCCGGCGGTCCTCGACCAGTACCGCCCCCTGGTCGAACGGGTCGCCACCCCGGACGAGTTCGCCGACCTGCTGCGCGAAGTCCTCGGCGAACTGGGCACCTCGCACGCGTACGTCTCCCCCGCCCGCCGCAACGAGGGCCCCCCGCACTACCAGCGCGCGATCGGCCTGCTCGGCGTCAACTTCGTCTGCCGGGACGGCGACTGGACCCTTCTGCGTATCCTGCCCGGCGACTCCTCGGACTCCAAGGCCCGCTCCCCGCTGGCAGGTACGGGCATCCGCGAGGGCGCGGTCCTCACCCACGTCGACGGCCGCCCCGTCGACCCGGTCACCGGCCCCTACCCCCTGCTCTCCGCGGCGGGCGGCACCACGGTCGAACTGACCTTCCGCCCCGCCGAGGGCCAGGGCCGCTCCCGCCGCGTCGCGATCGTCCCGCTGGTCGACGAACGCCCGCTGCGCTACCAGGACTGGGTGGCCAAACGCCGCGAAGTCGTACGTGACCTGAGCGGCGGCCGATGCGGCTACCTGCACATCCCCGACATGGGCGGCTCGGGCTGGGCCCAGTTCAACCGCGACCTGCGCCTGGAGGTGTCCCGCCCGGCCCTGATCGTCGACGTACGCGGCAACGCGGGCGGCCACATCAGCGAACTCGTCGTCGAAAAACTCACCCGCACGATCCTCGGCTGGGACCTCACCCGCGACGCCCAGCCCGTCTCGTACGCCTCCAACGCCCCCCGGGGCCCGGTGGTCGCCCTGGCCGACGAGGCGACCTCCTCCGACGGCGACATGATCACCGCCGCGTTCCGCCTGCTGAAACTGGGCCCGGTGGTGGGCCAGCGCACCTGGGGCGGCGTGGTCGGCATGACGGGCCGCCACCGCCTGGGCGACGGCACGGTGATCACGGTCCCGATGAATGCCGCCTGGTTCGACACGTACGGCTGGTCGGTGGAGAACCACGGCGTCGAACCCGACCTGGAGGCGCTGCGCACCCCCCTGGACTGGGCGGAGGGCCACCACGCGGTCCTGGACGACGCGGTGCGCGTCGCCCTGGACCTCCTGGCCGCGCACCCGCCGGCGACGGCACCGACGTACGACTCGGCACCGGACCGGCGACGGCCGGCGTTGCCGCCGCGGTAGGGGGCGATCGGGCCCCGAGCTCCTCGTCAACGTCAAGGGAAACGGTGTTGCCGATGTGGGCCCCGCAGGCCCCTACGTCTCGCCGCCCGCCTCGAACTCCGGGCCGACCCCGTCCGGCTGACGGCAACCCGTGCCCGCATCGACGAGCCGGAGGTTGCCGGCCGGGCGCGCTCCTTCGTCCTCGGCGAGCTGATCGACATCAGGATCATCCGGTCCACGGCCGTCCAGGGCGGGACCACGATCACCGAGGGCGAGGTCGCCGGATACGTCGCCAAGTACGCCACCAAGGGCACCGAAGCCGCGACCGGCACCCTCGACCACCAGTTGAAGAGGATCACCGACCTCTGATTCGAGTCCGTACCCGAGCACGCCGCCCGCATGATCCGCACCGCCTGGACCCTCGGCGCCCGCGACGACCTCAAGCACCCGAACCTGCGGAAGTGGGCCCACATGCTCGGCTTCCGCGGCCACTTCTCCACCAAGACCCGCACCTACTCCACCACCCTCGGCGCTGTCCGAGCCGCCCGCGCCGCCTGACACCGCCGCCACACCCCGCCGCCCTCACCCACTGGGCCTACGACGGCACCGGCCTCACCCCCGACCTCGAACGCCTCGCCGTTCTCATCGGTGGCGGCCCAGCGCGCGAGCAGGAGGTGACGGCCGGTGCGTGACGACGAACTCCTCACCGTCCCCGAGGCGATGGCCCGCCTCAAGATCGGCCGCTCCGAGTGTCGTTGCGGGCGTACCAGGTGCGGGTGCACTTCTCGTCACCCGCGACGGCGTCGTCACCCTTGTCCTCGACGGTCACGGGCATGCCGTAGTCGTCGAAGGTGGTGGCGGCGGACCGGACCCGGTCCTTGGGCGTTCCGCTGCTGGTGATGTTGGTGCGGACGTGGCTGGCGCCGGTGCGCACGTAGTACGCCTCTGTGTCGGCGTACGACTTGTGCTGGGTGGCCGTCTTCTTCGACCACGGGTCGTTGATGGTGCCGCCGACCTCGTTCGCACCGTTGTAGGTGGCTGTTTCGCGGGTGAAGCCGGCGTACGGTTCGGAGTCCGTGATCTCCGCGGCCTTGATTCCCGTGGCCTTGGCTGTCTTGCGCTTGTCCGGGTCGAGCGTCTTCCCGTCGTCCTTGAGAACGCGGTCGCCGTTCATGCCGCGCATATAGACGGTCACGGTCTTCGACTGGGTCTTGCCCGAGACGCCGGTGAGGTGGGTCACCCGGGCGTAACCGCGCCAGATGGACCAGGTCCGCTCCTTCTCCTTGGTCATCGGGTCGTCGTTGTAGTGCCAGGCACCACCACCGGAGTATGTGTAGGTGTTCTGCACGGCCGCGGATCCGCCGTGCGTGTCGTTGGTGAGCACCGAGGAGACCGGGTACTTCTGGAACCAGTCCAGGATCGGTGTCTTCCCCCCGTTCGGGGACCAGTACACGGGGTAGCAGCGGCCGGTGTTCTCATCCGGCCGGGGCATGGTCTGTCCGGCGACGCATCCGGCTTCCATATAGGTGACGACAGTCTCGGCACCGGCCTCGGACGTGACCTTCTTCAGTCGTGGCTTCTCCAGGGACAGGATGTCGTCGCTGGTGGAGTCGACACGGTTGGGGTGGGACTCCGAGGTGAAGGTGACCGGGTCCAGGCTCAGATCGGTGCCGCGCTTACCCGTGTGCTTGATCGCGTCCAGCCACAGCGACTGGTCCGTGGAGTCTCCCGTGTCGCCGGGGTCGACGTAGTGCTGCTCCAGCGCCCAGCTGTCCACGGCTGAGAAGCCAGGGGTGGCTGCTGCGGCGTCCCAGGCGTAGGTGGTCACGCCAGTCATCCGCTTGCGGGTGAAGAAGGTGGGGCTGACGTTGCCGGTGCACTTGCCGCCGTCCTTGCACACGGCGTCGAACGGAACGTCCGGCCAGTTGTCCCGGGTGTTCTCGGTCAGGGCGTCGCAGCCGGTCCCGGATGCGTCACAACGCTCGGCGTAGGTGAAGGCGACCTTGTTCGAGGCGGGCTGAGTGGCAAAGAGGCCGTCCGCTCGTTGTCCGTAGCGGATCTCCTTCAGGTAGCCGCCACGCGTGTAAGGGGTGCCGGTGTTGTCGTCGCCGAGTTGGTCGTAGTTGTTGGTCTCGGCTGTGTACCAGTAGGACATGGCGTTCTTGTGGGTGTCCTCGACGTAGTCGAGGTTCCACCGCCAGGCCTGCTTCTTGGCACGGCCGGAGAAGGCTGTCCCGTCCGCATAGCCGGGTTCGCCCGAGTCGTCGCCGAAGACCGGCACCGTCCACACCGAGTCGGTACGGTCACTGGCTCCTGCGCCGTCCAGTTTGTTGAGGCCGAAGACGTACTTGGTGCCGTCCCCGGTGGTGACGGTCCAGTACTCACCGTTGTCATCACCGTTGTCGGCGCCGGTGGAGTGGGTGACGGTGGAGGCGTCGTCGTTCTTCAGCCGCCACACACCGGTGGTGTCGTCCTTGACCAGTTCGGTGGACTTGCCGTTGAGGACGAGTGAGGCGTTGTCGTACTTCCAGCACAGGTCGTATTTGTCGGTCTGACCGTCGTCGTCGCAGACGCCGTACTTGCGCTCGACATAGGACGAGGTGATGTCGAAGCCGGTGCCGATCGTGGTGCCCTGATTGTTGGTGTTCGCGGTCTGGCCGTCCACCGCTCCGGAGTCGTAGGAGATCGAGAGATCCGGCGCCGGCCCCGCCGCCGCGGGCGGAGTACGCAGCGGGTACGACCAGGTGAAGGTGCCCGCGGAGCCTCCTGCCTCCCAGGTGGAGGAGGCCGCCAGCGGGGTCGCCTTGTAGTCGCCCTCACCCGACTTGGTGCCCGCTGCCAAGGCGATCACCATCGTGCGTCCTTCGGCCTGGGCGGCCTGCCCGGAGGCAGCTTCAGTACCGAAGGTCAGCTGGGTATCGACGCGGTTGTGCCTGCGGACATTGGTGAACTCAAGGGGTGTTCGGGTACGGCATGCGGCCTTCGAGGGATCAGTCAGCGCACAGTCGGGCAGACGCAACGCTTGCAGGCGACCGGCCCAGTCTCCTCCGTACGCGGAGACGAACCTGGCGTATTCGACGCCGAGTTGGACACCCCCGCCGGTGACGGGACCGGTTACGGACAGGACGATTCCTTTGACCCCGAGCCTGGCCGTCTGCTTCTGGTCAAGGACCTTGACCCTGACCGACCGGGCTGCCTCGGGCTGCTTCTCTCCCTTGGCCCGTTGCGGACGGTCCAGAGTCAGCGGGAGCGACCCCCGGCGACGCCTTGGCCGACCCTGTTGTGGGCAGGATCAGTTCGGCCTGGCCTGCTGTGGGCCAGGAGACGGTCTGAGTGCGATCCTTCCTGGCCCGCGCGATGGCGGCTCGGTTGTGCGCAGCCGATTCCTTCACCGCCGCTGCGATCTTCTTGTCCGTCTTCGCGGTGAACGGTGACACCTTGTCGGGGTGCAGCGTCATCTCTGGTCTGCCCAGCGGATCAACATGCTCGGCAAACGCCACCGGTGTGAGCAGTCCGGGTATGAGGGTGAAGCCGGCAAGCGTCGCGACGCGTCGCGTCCAGGCTCCCGCTCTGCCTGCGCGGAATCTGCGCATACGCCTGGCTGATCCGATCCCGTTCATCTGGATTCCGCTTCCCGCACGAGCGACCCGGAAGGTGCCCTGCGCTCTTGCCCCGCAGCCTGTGCCGACGGGGACGATGGGTGGGTGACGCAAAGACTGTGAGGGCCGTCGCGACAGCGCGGCCAGGCATGCGGTCGGGGCAGCGCAGCCGCGCTCCCCCGACCGCGACGGGTCAACCCGCGCCTGTGGCGGCCTGCACTTGAGCACTCACCTGGTCAGAAGTCATCGCTCCGGTCCAGATCTTCAGGCTCTCCAGGCTTCCGGGCAGGTAGTTGCCCGTGGTCCCACCCTTGGCGCCACGGCCGATTGCCAGTTCACCGCTGCCGGGCTGCGCGGACGTAAAGCCTGAATTCTCACCGGATGCCTGGTGGGAGGTACCGACATACAGGTGCAGCTGCCCGTAGGACGCGTCGGCCGATCCCCCGCTCTCCTGGGCGTCGAAGACCCCGGTGACCTGAACCCATGTGTCGGTCTCTGCGAGATCTTCGCCCAGGACTTCGGCGCTCTGCTCGACCCGGCCGTCGGAGCCGAGAGCGGTCCGGGTGAACTCCCACTGGTACGCGTCGTCCGCGATCTTTATGATCCACAGCGCCCAGGCGGACTCATTACCCGTGCGCTGGCCCGCGACCTGCCCGGTATAGCCCACCGGCTTCTCTCCCAGCGCCATCGCGTCCAACTCAACCGACGCCGAGACGGTGAAGGAACCGCTTTCGTCGACCACCGGGCCCTTCACAGACGCGTAGGCAGTGGTTCCGTTGAGCACCACAGCGCTGTGCTCGTCGTTGCGGACCGCCCCGCCGGCCAGCGTCAGGGAACCCGGGGCGTAGAGCGTGGCAGGACTCTCCGGAATCGTTGTGTCCGTGGCTGCTGCGGCATCCCAGTGGGCTACCAACTCGTTGGTGGGGACATCGTCCTCGACGGCTTTCGATTCCTCCATGATCTCGTCCCCGGTGAGTGGGCGCTGCCAGACGGCGACCTCGTCCAGGAGGCCGAAGAAGTATCCGCCGTACCCGCCGTTCTCCATCGAACGGCCCATCTGCAAGCCTGCGTTGGCGACCCACGGTTCGTAGGTGGAGGCGCTTGCGGCAAGCGTGACAGGTTCGCCCTGAGGTCGTCCGTTCACGAAGAGCTGGATGGTGTCGTTGCTCTTGTTCGTATCACCTTGGGAGTCGAACACTCCGGACAGATGTGTCCAGACGTTCAGGGGTGGGTCACTCCCCTCGGCAACGGATCGAATGAACGCGGGATTCGCCTGGTCCCTGTCCATACGATTGAAGATCCACTTCTTGAAACTGGCGGAGTAGTACAGAGCGAACGCGCTGCCGTTCGCACCGGACTCGGACAGAACGACCCGGTTCTTCGAGTCGTCCGACAACTGCACCCACGCCGAGACGGTGAACGAGTCCTTCGTGTTCACCGCAGCCGAGGCCGTGGCCGCGTGTCCGACCTGGTCAGCCACGTTCGTCGCGGCGTCGTTGAGACGCAACGAGTAGTCCGGATCGCCGCGGCGTCCGCGACCCGACCAGGTGGCGCCGGCAGCGCCGACAAGCGTTGCGTCGCGCCGTGCGCCGGGCTCGGTGGCCACATCCTTCGCCACCACGACACCCGATCCGGTGGTGCCGTCGTCAAGGTGCCAGCGACCGACGGGGCCGGTTGGTGTCGACACCTTGAAGGTGAACTCCGACGGCGTTCCCCAACGTGTCCGGCCGGAAGAGTCGAGTTTGAGGTCGCTGGCCTCCACCGACAGCACCTGAGTGCCGGCGAGTGAGGGGGTGACGTCGTTCACTGTCACGGTGGACCCGCTGACCTGCTTGGTCTTCTGGGCCGAGGTGGTCAGCAGGCGCCACCGGAATGCCTTGACGTCACTGTCCGCAGCGTTGTGCGCGAAGGTGAAGCTACCCGGTGTGCCAGGGCCTCCGCCGGGCTCGCACAGGTTCACCGTGCACTCGGTGTACGGAGTGCCCGCAGTGATGGTGGGCGCCTTCGGTGCCGTGGAGTCGATCTTGAAGTAGCACCAGGACGAGTACGGGGAGAACAGGTCGCCGGAGCCACCGTCGTACGACCAATGGGACTGCGTACGCGCCTTGAGCCGGTACAGACCCCCGTCCGCACGGCTGGAGGTGCGCAGACTCTGCAGCGTTTCGTCCGGGACCCAGCCGCTGGCAGGCCGGTAGGCGGACCAGACCTCGTGCCAGGCCGCATCGTCGCCACGCTCGACGACGTACTCAGCCTGCAGAGATCCCTCGTTCTCCCCCAGATGCGCTTCAACCTTGGTCTGAACACGTGCCTGGACCATCGGGTCGATCCGGGTCACCATCAGCGGGTCCGTCGAAGTCTTCCTGCAATAGGCGGTGTTGCCGTTGCCCGGGATGACTCCCACGCTGGTCGGAACGCCTGGCCGGTGAGCATAGTTGACCTTGAGTTCGGCGTTGTCGTCGAAGCGCTTCCAAGCTCGGGCATCGGTCTCGTCCTTCGCCCTGAGCATGAACGTCAAACGGCTGATCTTGCCGTCCGCGAACGAACGGACCGTCGGCGTCAGGTTCTCGTTCGACTCGGCAGGGTTGTCATTGAACTCGACCCAGCTGTCGGGCTGCGAAGGACTGCAGTTGTCTCCCCGCCCGTAGGACACATTCCTGTCCCCCATGAGGTCAAGGGCCTTCGGTCCCGGCCAACGTGTACCTTCGGACATGTTGTCGGTCCGCTCAAGATCCACCCAGTGCGCGTTGCAGTTGAACGACCAGGTCTCATGCGCGCGGAACGTCGCGTCCAGAACGTACTTGCCTGCCAGCTGAGTCGGGGCAAGCTCGAACAGCATCCGGTTCTTGTATCCGTTACCGCAGTAGTACCCATCCGCGTTCCCGCAGAGTCCGACTCCGTAATCCCCGTCGAACTGCCACCACCGGTCGCCGTCGGAGGAGATCACCGACCGCTCGGAAACACCGAGCCCGACCGAGGGATCGATACGTACCGGGTACACGGTCTCCGTACCCCGCAGCAGGTCCAGATCAGGAGTGACCGAGACGGCCTCGCCGTCGACTCGCACCTGAAGCACCGAGGTGGAGTCGCCCACCCCCGGCTGAGTGCCATTGCCCTCACCTGCTGGATCCTGAGGCTCCTCCGTCACCGCCGCGCGGACAGACGGGCTTGCTTCAGCTTGACTGCCTGCGGAGTCCCACATCTGGCCGGCCGGCCCCTTGAAGACGGTGTTCCCGTTCTCGTCGACCGCTCGCAGCCCCCGCCGGCTCCCGGCACCACCCGCAGGCCTTCACCGGAGGCCAACAGGGTCACCTGTTCCAGTTCCGGGCTGGCAGCCGCTGACGCCGAGTTGACGACCAGCACTTCGTGATAGCCCTCGGCTGTCGCAGTCAACTCAAGGTCGACCCCCGCCAAGACATCCGCGTACGTGGCGGTCGGGCCGTCAAGGGTCGGTTCGGGCAGCGCGTCCGGCCAGCTCAGTGACAAGGAACCCTGTTTGCCGCCCAGACGAATCATGTCCTCGCCATTGCCGCCGCCGCTGAAAGCCAGGTCCACCACGGACGCCTTCGGCCCCACCGAACCGTCGGGACGGCGCTCCAGCGTCGTGTCCACGCTGCGCCACGAACCGTCACCGACACGCACGCGCTGCGGCGCCGTCGACTGGGTCAGCGTGAACGAGCCGTCGGGATTCGCCTCGGTGATGGAGTACTCGGTACGGGCTGCCGTGATCTCGACCGGCTCCCCGGTCTCGGCGGCCCGGGCCAGTGCGGTCTGCTCCGCAACCGAGCCCGGCGCTTGCGCGGTCGTCTCAGCCACGGCACCAGGGCTGGTCGCATAGGCGGGCGCCGCCCCGGCCATGAGAGCGAGGCCCAACAGCGGGCCCAGAACCCGTGCAGATCTCCGCCTGCCAACAGACATGCCCCACCCCGGCCCCGTTGCAGGACCCCCCCGGGCCCATCACACCTGTGACCTTCTCGTGAAGGCCGCTGGCGGACTCTAGGCGCGGCGAACGTCGCACGTCAACGAATTACATGGCCCGTGAAAGAACATGCCCGGAACCCGACCCCACCGCACCTTCCGGCATATGCCAATGAATAAGACACAGAGGGGCACGAGAGGCCGCCAAGTGCCCGATTCGCAGGGTGTCGGTCACTGAGAACTTGGCCTGAAAGGAATTCCTTCATGCCGGAGTAGAACCACACGTCATGCATAGCCCGCGCATGAGGCGAGATGCGCCTGACAGAGTCCTTTATCCGAAATGAACGGCGATGGCGTTCCTGCTCACACCATGACCGGCGGCCCTGCTGGGCGCCGCCGAGCGAGGCGACCATCGGTCTCCTGGACCGGGCGGAGGGCCGGGCTCGTCCGGCACACCCGGCCCTCAGGCCTCGGCCGGGGCCGGCGCATGGGGTCCGTCGACGAGCATGCGGTCCACGACCCTCGCTGTCGCCAGACCGTCCCCGGGCTCGCAGAAGTCCTTCCTGAACTGGGCGTACTTCTCCCGGTATTCCGCTTCGACGGTATGGACGTCGCGCAGGGCCTTGACCAGTTCTTCGGACGTCTCCAGCAGCGGACCGGGCGCCCGGGTGGTGAAGTCGAAGTACAGGCCGCGCAGTGAGTCCCGGTAGTGCGCCAGGTCGTAGGTGAAGAACAGCATCGGCTTGCCCGAGTGCGCGTAGTCGAAGAGCGCCGAGGAGTAGTCGGTGATCAGGACGTCGGCGACGAGGTAGAGATCGGCGATGTCCGGGTAGCGGGTGACATCCCATACGAAGCCCTGGCCGGCACCCGGCACGTTGTCGTGGACCCTCGGGTGCTTACGGAAGAGCAGCACATGGTCATGGCCGAGTTCGGCCTGGGCCGCGGCCAGATCGATGTGCAGATCGAGCTTGTACAGATTGCTCGCGTGCCGCTGGTCCTCCCGCCAGGTGGGAGCGTAGAGCACCACCTTCTTGCCCTCGGGCAGGCCGAGGCGCTCCCTGACCCGCGCGGCCCGCGCGTCGCGGTCGGAGGCGTGGAAGACGTCGTTGCGCGGATAGCCGCTTTCGAGCATGTCGCCTTCGATGGAGTACGCCCTGCGCATGATCTCCGTGGTGTACGCGTTCGGCGACACCACGAAGTCGAACTGCCGGTAGCTGTGCGGCAGACCGGCGATATAGGCGGGGCTCGACTGGGGAGAGCCGAGCAGGTCCTTGCCGATCTTCTTCAGCGGCGTGCCGTGCCAGGTCTGCACGACCCGTTGCCCGGGACGGGTGACGAACCAGTCGCCCACCGCCGTGTTGACGACGACGTAGCGGCTGCGCGCCAGTGCCTCGTACCACTCGCGACTGCCCCAGCCCACCACACGCGCTTCCGGCGGCATCTCGGGCAGCCCCCCGTCCTGGGCCCAGATGTGCTCGACCTCGACGCCCCGGCGCACCAGCTCCTCGTAGACCGCCCGCGGGGAATCCGAGAACTGCCTGCCCTCAAGGCTGATGTAGAGGACCGCGTCGCGCAGAGGGAGCTTGCGCTGCTCGTGGAAGTAGGACTCGCGCAGTATGCGCTGCCGGTAGGCGCCGTGCTCATCCGGGCCGAGCAGCCGTTCCGGCTCGATGAAGATGCGGTCGAAGTAGCGGCGGTCCACGGTGTAGGCCCGCCGCGGGCCGCCCGTCGAGCGCAGGGGAAGCTCCTGCACCTGCTCCGGGCGCAACGTCACCGGGACGTCCCCGGACTTGTCCCAGGCGTCCGCGTCGCGGAAGAACAGGTACCAGCGACCGGGGCACAGGGGAAGCTCGGGACCGTGTGTCTGAGGGGCCGCCTCGGGCTTGATCCGAAGGGTGAACCGCCCGTCGGCGAGCTCGACCGGTAGCTCCTTCTCCTCGAAGCGGACGCCGTGCCGCAGGATGAACTTCTTCCCGGCCACCTCCTCACCGGGATACGTGCCTTCGAGTACCAGATCCCCCGACCCCGTCACGGTCATCGCGTCGACGACGGGCCGTACGGCTCGCGTGGCGAGCATCAGCCTGCCGGGCCCGTCGCGGTGGACGGCCAGTTCGCGGCCGGAGGTGAGCCCATGCCGTGAGGTGGTGAAGCCCTCGGCGAGAAGCGCTTCCTGGTTCTGCCCGTCGTCCCCACGCAAAGTCACCTTGAAGGGGCGGGACTTGATTCCCCGTGGGTCGTCCGCGACCAGCTGGGCAAGACTGAAGACCGCTTGGTGACGCCGGAACGCGTCGGCGGAAGCGGGCAGAGGAGTGAGCGGGCTGTCGAGCCTGTTGTCGCCTTCGGTGATGCTCACGGCGGTGGGGGCCTTCGCGCCGCCGCTCCGCGCCCTGGTGACGAGTCGCAGTTCGCCGTCCACGACGGTGCAGGACTCGACCTCGACCGTGGGCTGCCGCACTGTGATGCTCACGGCGTTCTTGGAGAAGCCGATCACGAGGCGTGAGCCGTCAGCCAGATGACGCACCTGGTTGTGCCCGGCCGAGCCGGCGTCGCGTTGGCGCACCCGGGCCTCGTAGGTCCCGCCGGGACCCGGTATGCCGATGTGCAGGAACCACTGACCGGCACCGAGCTCGGCCAGCTCGCTCAGCCGACGAGCGGGGACGACGACCTCGAAGCCCGTCCGGTCGTAGCAGTGCAGCGCCTGTCCGGAGGCGGCGGTGGCCTGCTCGTTTCTGGTGCGGCGCAGGCGCAGCTTGATGCGCCGGCCGGTCTCGCCGTGCTCCAGCACCGCGGACCGGCCGATGACGCGGCTCGACGGACGCGGCAGGTTCGCGACAAATGCGTACCCTTCCCACACCAGGTCGTCGCCCCGCCAGTCGACCGAGGTGAGCTGAGCCGTCACCGGCAGGTCGAGCGGCTTGAGTGCGGCTATCCGTTCGGGCAGCGCGAGGCTCCGAAGCCCCGGCAGCACCATCCGGGGGCGCCTGGTGCCCGCCACGTGGAAGGCGCCCGGGTCCCTGCGCTGGTTGCGGACCACCTCGACAAGATCCTCGGCGCGCCCCTCGGCAGCGAGATGCCAGATGACGCGCTCGGTCGGGCGGAGGCCGGCGAGTGCCTCCTCCCCGTGGGCGTCGAGCAGGTCCCGCGCCGCGGCACGCAACTCCTCGCGCTCGGCCTGCGAGCTCTCCGGAAAGAAGCGCAAGATCCTCCGCACTCTTGCTGATGCGAGATCGGCGAGGGACTTTGCCATGAATAGCGACCTTCTTCGATATGGCGGTTTTCACTCTGGCCATTGAACGTTAACCGACTCACTCGTACGGTCGCACGCTTTGCATGATAACGGTCCGGGCACATGCGGCTTGGATCCGTTGACCTCGCAGGGCTCGTTCAGAACATGCATGGTCTTTATATCGTGGCATTTCGTCCGAGCGGTTCGCCGATTTCGAATGAGTGTTTCGGAATGGCAACCGGCCGTGCCTGCTGTCGAGTTCGTCGCGATTCCGCCGCACCGCGACGATCTGCGGCGCCGCCCGCCAAGAGGGTGGAGGCGCGGCCCTTCGACCACGGCGAGATCGGAGTGGTCGCCCGCGCCGGGCCGGGGTCCGGGGGGGCCGCTTCGTCTGCTGGAGCGCACGGCCTCGGTGTCGGAGATGCGCTATTGGTGCGCATCGCGAGGGATTCCACCTTTTCGCCGCTCGCTCGACGGAGAGGGAAGCCATGGAAGCAATGGCGGGCACTACAAGGCGACTGCCCTGTGTAAGCCTTGGCGGGGTGGCTCTGCCGTCCATCATCGGCCGACTGCTTGGAGCAGCAGCGGGTACTCCGTGGCCTACTGCCCGCCAGAAACAACTATCCAGAGTGGCGGAATCGTCACGAAGGCCTCCTGAATCACTTCTCTTTCTCCGCACTTCACCACCCCCGGTCGTGGGCGGCACCGAGAAGGAGCCATGACCGCCGATCGCCGAAATCCACGGAATGAGCAGAGGCCGGGGAGTACGCCCGGCGACCTCGGCCCGGTATGGATTCACTGAGGGATATCGGCGGTCCCCGGGCCTTCACGTCGGTCCGTCATCACAGCTCACACCGCATGGACGACACGATGCCTCGTGGCGAGGCTGCTGTCGTCGGCCCTGTCCGCACGTGAGTGCCGCTAAAGGGCGCGCCGTATCCTGCGAGCGGCTCGCGGCCGGTGACGTTCCGCATGAGGCGGCAGGCCGACCGCACGAGCGCCTTGAAGCCGGCACCCGCCGTACGCAAGGTGGTTGGGCAACTCAGGTGCCCGTTGGCTCTTGACCGGCCCGGTCGGCGCGGAGGCGTCGCAGGTGCTGCTGGACGGCGTTCCGGCTGAAGCTCAGGCACTTGACCTGGCTGTCGAGGCGGGCGAACTCGGCGTCGAACAGTGCGATCAGGTCGTCTCCGTCGTCTGCTTCGTCCCCGCCCGCCTGGTTCTCCTGGAGCAGCGGCAGGATCAGTCTGGTCGGCAGCCCTGATCTGACCAGGCTGCTCACCAGCGTTGCCTGTTCGACGTCCGCCTCCTGATAGTGCCGGTAGCCACTCGGCGCGCGCTCCGGCTCCAACAGCCCCCGCTCCTCGTAGTACCGCAGCATCCGGATCGGAATCCGGGTGCGCTCGGACAGCTCGCCGATCCGCATGAACCGCTCCTTGACTCTCACATGAATGTGAGACTTTACGGTACCGGCCATGAGCACTCAATCCACCGAAACTTCTGCGGAATCGATGCCGGGGCTGCCCTGGGGAGCACTGCTTCTCCTCTCGGGCGCGGCCTTCGCCACCGTCACCACCGAACTGCTGCCCGCGAGCATGCTGCTGCAGCTCAGCGACGGCCTGGACATCACACCCGCGACCGCAGGCGGACTGGTCGGGGCATGGGCACTGACGATCGCCGTAGCCAGCGTCCCGCTGACCCGGCTGACCTCACGGGTACCACGCCGACGGCTCTTCACGGTCATTCTGCTGCTGCTCGCCCTCGCAACCACCGGCGCCGCGCTCGCCCCCTCGTACGGGTGGGCGCTTGCCAGCCGTATCACCGCCGCCGCCGCGCACGGCCTCTTCTGGTCACTGCTCGTGCCGACGGTGGCCACGCTCGTCCCGCCGGCGCGGACCGGGCGGGCGGTCTCGGTGGTGCTGGCCGGTCCCGCGATGGCCGGCATCGTCGGCATTCCGCTCGGCGCCACCGTCGGCGTCTCGCTCGGGTGGCGGGTCTCCTTCGGCGTATTGGCGGCGCTGCTCGCGCTCGCGGCCCTGGGTGTCCGTTCCCTGACGCTTCCGGACGCGCCCCGGCCGGCCGTACGGCAGGAAGGCCGAGACCCCGCGCTGTGGACCGTACTCGGCGTCGCGCTGGCCGGAGGGCTCGTCCTCACCGGCCACTTCCTGATCTATACGTACATCGCACCGCTGCTCAAGCAGTTCGGCGGTTACGACAACGCCACCAGCGGCATCATGCTGTTCGTCTTCGGAGCGGCCGGGGTGGTCGGCACCATCGGGGCCGGACCGCTCTCCGACCGGTTCCCGCGGCAGGCGCTCAGCTGGGTCGGCGCCGCTTTCGCCGGCAGCGCCGCCTCACTGCTCCTGCTCGATCTCCATCTCTCCGTGGCAGTCGTGGTGATCGCGGGCTGGGGCGTACTCATCGGGTTGCTGCCCCCCGTCTTCCAGATGCACCTGCTACGGATCGCCTCCCCCGGTCGGGAGGCCGCCTCCGGGGCGATCGGCATCACCGTGCTCAACCTCGGGATCGCCACCGGGGCGACGCTCGGTGGGGCGGTACTCGACACCTGGCAGGCCGGAGCCCTACCCGTCGTCGCCGCCGCGGTCATCGCCGCAGCCACCTTCGGGCTGGTGGCCGACGGACTCCGGAGCCGGCCCGCCGCCACCGGTGGGAATTCCGGAGCTGAGCACACCGACGTCGTCCGAGAAGGTGACGCCCCCAGAAGCACAGGTGTGCAGGATCGCTCCGCCGCAAGCATGAGGGAGGCGGCTGTGACGGCCGCCGTGCCGGGGAGAGCGTCCGTGTGGCAGAGACGGGGGCTCACGGGGCAACAGTGGTGACCGGCAGTGCATGTCGAGCGTATCGGTGACCGCCAGGGCGTGCGGGGCGCGGGCCTTCGCCGCGTCACGGGCGGTGCCGCCCATGCTGTGGCTTACGGAGCATCCCCATCCGCCCCCGGAAGACAGCCCCCGGCGAGACCGCAGTGAGCAGGTGAGCAGGTGAGTACCCGAGAAGCGTCGCCGCCTGCCTGCGACATCACGCGAGAAGCCCCCAATCACGCGAGAAGCCCCCACCGGCCCCTCGCTCTCCTCGGGATCGCCTGATCACCGATCCGGACGAAGCGTTACTTTGCCGAAGGCCTGGAGACGCAGGCTCCGCTCCCCCTCCACCAGCCCTACCCGGCGAACCGTTCTCTTGTCCGGCGCGAAACGCCCCACAGCACAGCGCAACGCGCCTACGGTGCCGACAGGGCCGTCTGCTCGGCCTTCTCCAGCCAGTCGGTGTACCAGCGGGCGAACCCCAGCGGCCTGCCGTCGTCGTCGAGGAGCGGCGCGAGGTCGACGTCGTCCACCCGGCAGTCGGACCAGATCGTGCCGCGGTGGCTGCCGCTGATGATCAGCCACTCCCGCTGGGCGCAGCCCAGATGGGAGACCACGAGGGCGCCGGCGGTGCGCTCCGGGGCGAACATGACGGCCTCCCACCGCTCGTCCCACGCCTCGACGGCATCGTCGAAGTCCTCGATGTCATCGAAGTCCTCTTCCTCGGGGCGTTGGGCAAGGAGGTCATCGAGCACCTTCGGGTCCGGGCCACGGTCGGGGAACGGCTCGGCAAGCATCGAAAGATCGGCCAGATCCGCGCCGTCGCCCTCCCAACTCCACCGGCCCTGCTGCCGTCCTACCGGGAACAGGCCGTACGCCGGTCCTGCGCCACCCGCGCCCACGTGGAGCAGGAAGTCCCGGTACTCCTCGGGCAGCCGCACGCCTGTCCGGGCCTCCAACTCGGCAAGCTCGCCCCGGGTGAGCGGCTCCTCCACGACCCACTGGTGCCCCCGTGCCCCGAACACCTTGTCGCCCCCGGGCGCTGCCCCAGCCGCCTCGACCCGCTGACGTACGCCCACCCACCACTGATCGGTCATGCGGAGACCGTACGCGCAGCCACCGACAACGGATCCCGGGTTCCCGTGCTGCCAGGCCCCTCCGCCGAGGGCCGCTCCCCGTAGTGGGCGGCCAGGTTCCGTACCGTCTCCGCGATGCGGTCCCGGAGTTCGGCCGGTGCCATGACCTCGACGTCGGCGCCCAGCCGCAGGAACTCTCCGTGGGCGTGGTCGATCGACTCGATGGGCACCCGGGCCTCCGTCCATCCGTCGCCCCCGGGTGTGACGCCGAGACGGCGAGCGCCCTCCGGGGTGAGCCGTACCAGGGCCTCCCCGGTGTGCAGCCGGGCCCGGAAGCCGGCCAGATGGCTGTTCCAGTACCCGGCCAGGTCGAACCCCTCCGGAACGGCGAACTGCTCGTCCAGCGGCCGGAGTCCGAGGATCTGATCGATGCGGTAGGTACGGATCCCGGACGGCCCGCCCGCGACCAGGTACCAGCGGCCCGCCTTGAGTACGAGCCCGTACGGCTCCACCCGCCGCTCGATCTCCTCCGGCGCCCGCCACCGCCGGTACCGCAGCACCACCGCCTGCCGCGCCCACACCGCGGCGGCGACCGAGGTCAGGTGGGGCGTACGGTCGGCGTCGCCGTACCAGCCGGGGGCATCGAGCAGGAAGCGCTCCTGGATCCGCTCGGCGTGCTCGCGCAGCTCCGCCGGAAGGGCGGCCCGCAGCTTGAGCCGGGCGGTGGCGAGCGCCTCGCCGAGCCCGAGTTCGGCGGCGGCGCCGGGAAGCGCGGCAAGGAACGCGGCCTGCGCCTCGTCCGCGGTCAGTCCGGTGAGCCGGGTCCGGTAGCCGTCGACCAGCCGGTAGCCGCCCGCGTGTCCGGCGTCCCCGTAGAGCGGGATACCGGCGGAGCCGAGTGCCTCGACGTCCCGGTAGACGGTCCTTACGGAGACCTCCAGCTCGTCGGCCAGTTGCCGGGCCGTCATCCGGCCCCGGTTCTGGAGCAGCAGAAGCAGGGTGACCAAACGGCTCGCTCGCATGCCGCCCAGTATCCGTATCCGGTTTCCCTGTCCGGACCCCATATCCGGAACCCATGTCCGGAGCCCATATCCGGAGCCCATGTCCGGAGCCCATATCCGGAGCCCATATCCACTGACAGCAGATGTCAGTGGAGCGGCCCTAGCCTGCGGCGCATGAACGACTTCGACTTTCTGCACGGCTTCTGGGACGTGGCCAACCGCCGCCTCACCACCCCACTCGGCACCGGCTCCGGCACCTGGGTGGAGTTCCCCGGCCACGCGTCGGTCCGGCCGCTCTTCGGGGGCGCCGGCAACATCGACGAGATCACCTTTCCCACCCTCGGCCGCCAGGGCGTGACCCTGCGGCTGTTCGACCGGGAGACGGAGCGCTGGTCCCTCCACTGGTCAGACAGCCGGACGGGCCGGCTGGATCCGCCGGTGTTCGGCTCCTTCACCGGTGACCGCGGCGATTTCCACGGAGAGGACACGTATGACGGCCGGCCGATCCGCGTGCACTTCACCTGGTACCGCCTCGGCCCGGACACCGCCCGCTGGGAGCAGGAGTTCTCCGCCGACGACGGCCGCTCCTGGGAGCTCAACTGGATCATGGATCTCACGCGCACGGGACGGGCCGGCGGATGAGCATCGTCGAACTCCGGCAGTACACCCTGCACCCCGGAGCCCGGGAGACGCTGATCGAGCTGTTCGAGGGCGAGTTCGTGGCCGGTCAGCAGGCGGTCGGCATCACCGTCGCAGGCCGGTTCCGCGACCTGGACGACCCGGACCGCTTCGTCTGGCTGCGCGCGTTCCCCGACATGGCGCACCGCCGGCGCGCGCTGGAGGCCTTCTACTCCGGCCCGGTCTGGCGGGAGCACCGCGACGCGGCCAACGCCACCATGATCGACAGCGATGACGTCCTGCTGCTGCGCGGCCCGGCCTTCACACCTCCGCCCGGCGTCGGTGAAGTGTGTGCGACCGTCTGCCACCCCGCCGACGCGGCCGCCTTCGACGCGTACGCCGCCCGGCACCTGGGTCCGGGCCATGCGCTGCACCGCACCGAGCACGCCGAGAACGACTTTCCCCGCCTGCCCGTCCGCACCGGGGAGGACGTCCGGGTCTGGTTCGGCCCGGCCGAGCCACCGCCCTGGCCGGTCCGGCGGCTACGGCTGGCACCCGTGACGCCCTGACCTCGTGCTTCATGGGAAGCACGGGAATCACGGGAAGCACGAAGTCAAGTAGCGCCAGGAGAAAGGGACGGAGGCGAGGACGGGGCGGGGGCGGGGTCGGGGAAACAGGGAAGGGTGCGGGGAAGGGGGCGGGATCAGGCCAGCAGGGCCGCCTCCGCCTCCTCCAGCACCTTCTCCGGCCGGACCATGCGCGACAGCATGTCCAGGTCGTCGGGGTCGTACCGGGGGATCACGTCCTCCTCCCACCGGTCCACGGCCTCCTCCAGCGGTTCGAAGGCCTCCTCCGGGCGGCCCAGCCGGTGCAGGACAAGGCCGTAGTAACCGGCGGCCTCCGTCCGGCAGGAGTCGCCGTCCTCCGCCTCCTCCCAGACCTTCCGGAGGAACGGCTCCGCCTCCGCGTACGCGCCCCGCTGGGCCTTCAGCTTGCCCGCGAACATGACGTCCCGGAGGGACCCGCCCTCGGCCGCGCGCACGTACCAGCGCTCGGACTCCTGGTAGTCGCGATGGAAGTCGGAGAGCCAGCCCATGTGGGCGCACGCGCGGTGATGACCGCCGTCGGCGGCCCTGCGCATCCACTCGTCGCGCAACGGGTAGCGGCCCAGCACCTCGTGGAGCCGCCCCACGGCGTACGCCGCGTCCGCGTCACCGGCCTCGGCGGCGGGCTCCATGAAGGGCAGCAGGTAGCGGGCGTTCTGACCGCGCCAGTCGTTGAGGACCGACGCGTACGCGTATCCGGCCTGTACGTCCCCGGCCTCGGCCCGCTCGCGCCGTTCGGGCAGCCCGCGGTAGCAGTCCTCCTCGGAGGTGGCGGGATCGCCGCCGCGGATCTCGGCGATCCGGGCGATCTGTCCGACGGCTTCCTCGTCGCCCGCGCCGAACCCCCCGAACCAGCGCTCGGCGTCCTCGTACCGGCCCTGCCGCATGCACAGCATGCCGAGGTTCCACATGGACGCCTGCCCACCGGCCTCGACCGCGAGGCGGTACCAGCGCTCGGCGTCCTCCAGCTCCCCGCGCTGCTCGTACTTGGTACCGAGCAGGGCAGCGACCTGCTCGCGCCCGTCCTCGTGTGCCCGTACCAGGAGGTCGCGGGCGCGCGGCCAGGACGCGTCGCCGTCGGTCTCGGTGAGGAACATCGCGTAGTACAGGCCCGCCTGGGCGCTGAGCGCGGCGGCCCGGCGGTAGAGGGCGTCGGCCTTGACGGTCAGCCCCGGGTAGGTCGCGAAGTGCTTGTCCAGGTCGAAGAGCGACCGCACCGCCTCCACTGCCGCCTCCCCGTCCGCGTCGGCCTCGGCGGCATCAAGACCCCTGGCGGTGTTCTCGAACGCCTCCCGGAACGAGTCGAAGAGCTGGAACCATCGGTAGACCCCGATGTCACCCAACTCGGCACCGCGCATGAGGAACTCGGACGCTTCCTCCACCCGCCCCTCGGCAGCCATCAGCTTGCCGAGCTCGATCTTGCAGTCCAGGTGCCGCCCGTTCTCCCAGCCCCGCCGGAACCACTCGGCGGCCTCCGGGTTCCCGTCCTCCTTCAACAGCACGCCCAGCCCGTACGCGGAGCCCGGGTGCCGATCGGCGACGGACCGGTAGAGCGCGTCCGCCGCCGGCCGGTCGCCCCGGATCTTCCGGTACCTGGCCAGGGTGTAGTTCGAGAAGGCGTCCCCGGCCGCCGCGGCCTGCTCCCAGAAGGGGATTCCTTCGTCCACGTGCTTGCCGAACACGAAGAAATCCGTGTGCCGTCGGGCGTCCTTGCTGTCACCGGCACGGGCGGCGGCGACGAGCGCCTCACCCCGGGCCTGTATGTCCTCCGTCATCCCCGCATCGTGCCAGGGGCCTTCCATGTGCCGCCCGGCGGAGGGGGGTTGGCGGACGCCCACCATGGCCGCAGCACGAGAGCGCCACCCGAACACCCGCCTCGGGTCCGGGGTTCGGCTCTCGAACCCCGGACCCGAGAACCGAGGTTCGAGACCCGAGGTTCGAGACACGAGACCCGGGGTTCGAGACCCGAGGTTCGAGACACGAGACCCGGGGTTCGAGACACGGGGTTCGAGACACGGAAGGTCCTGTTCACTCGTTCGTGGGTACGTGACGAGGGTTCGGCCCGGGTCTTGGGCCTCGGGATCCGAGCGTCGAGTTCCGGGTTCCGAGATTCGAGCGATGTCTGACAACCGGTAGGTAAAAGAAGGTGGTGAGGGAAAACCTCCCCACCTCCCGGACCCGTAACGGCGAGCAAGTGTGACTATTTGTGACCGATTTGCGGCACAGCGTGGCGGCTGCTTACGGTGCCCCCAACGTAACGACCCCGACTCGGTGTTGAAGCACCGGCCGGGGTCTCACCTCAAGATCGCAGCAAAAGGAACCGATCTCGTGGCTGCCCAGAATTTTAGCCCTGCCCCGCCGACGCCCGCCGTCCCGGCCCAGGCCCCGCCCTCGGCGCCGGACCCGGCTCCGGCGCCAGTCCCGTCCCCGTACCCGAGGGCAAGGCCCGGCTACGGCAAGCGTTCCGTCCCGGACCAGCTCCCGCCCCGCGCCGACGACTTCGCGTTTCTGCCGGAGCGGGAGCGGTACATCGCCGGATACGTCGACACGCTCCCCGAGGGCGCGGCCATGAACATCAAGTGGCTCGCCAAATGCCAGCCGCTGTACGGGCAGATGGCCGTCGGCAGCGCGCTGCGGGCCCTGGGTGTGGCCGGACACCTGCGCCAGGCGCGGTGCGCGGTCGGCGACGGCGACAACCTCCGCTGGGTCACCCGTACCTTCTGGTCCCGGACGGCCCGCGACAACGAGTGGTGGAACACCTTCCTCACCGCCGAGGCGCGCCACCAGCTGCCGCAACCGGTGGTCACATCGGCAGCGCCCCCTCCGCCGTGGGTCCCGGCGGATCCCGCAGCCCCCGACACGCACACACCCGACAAGCACGCACCCGACAAACACACCTCCCATGGCCACTCGCCTGACGACGACCACGCGCCCCACCACCACGCATCCCAACGGCCCGTCCCCGCCCCGCTCCTGCCGCAGCAGCGCAGCGGACAGTCGCGGGCCGACGCCCCGGGAATCCCGTCTCAAGCCGACCATCCGGCAGACCCGTCGCCCGCCTTCCTCGCCCTGACCCGGCTCGGCCCCGCCGACAGGCGCCTGGGGCTCTCCGAGGACGACTGCCGGGAGCTGGAGGGGCTGGCCGCCGAGTGGTTCGCACGCGGTGCGGACGCCGACTACCTCGTCCACACGCTCACCGCAGGGTTGCCCGCCACCGTGGACTCGCCCCTGGGCTTCGTCAGGAAGCGCCTCGTCACCAAGCTCCCGCCCCGGCAGTCCCCCGCACCGGCCCCCTCACCCGCGCCGCCGGGAACTCCCGCACCTCGCCTGATGGTCGAGTGCACCGACTGCGGCGCGCCCGGCAGGGCCGAGGCGTTCCGGGACGGCCTGTGCGGCCCCTGCCGCCGGCCCGCCCAGGGCCCCGACGCCGGTCCGGGATCCGCCGAGGAGCCGGGCATCGAGCGCGACATCCAGGCCCACGTGAAGCGGCTTCGCAAACAACTGAAGCTGCGCTGACGAACTCGGCCGCCCACCGCCGGAGGCACATACACAGGCCTGCGCGTGTCCCCGGCCGACGCCCGGAGGCGGCCGATGGCGACCGGGCCCGTCGCCGGACGTCAACGAGGCTGATAGTTGAGGGTGCCGAGGGGCCACTTCGCCGTCAGCCAGGCCATGACAGCCGCATACAGGGGCTCGTCCAGGTCGGCCCTGTCGGCGCTGACCCAGGAGCGGACGTCAGTGACATCGTCGTCGCTGCGGGAGGGGTAGATGTAGACGCACCCGATCACCTTGCCGCCGGCGCTCCCGCCCGCAGCCACAGCACCAGTCCCACCAGCACCCTCGGCCCCACCAGCAGCAGCCTCACCGCCCACACCAGCAGCACCACCCTCACCGCCCCCAGCAGCCTCAGCCCCACCCGCAGTCTCAGCCTCACCCGCACCCTCGGCCCCACCCGCAGTCCCGATGACGGTGTAGGTGAATCCGCTGCGTGCGGCGAAGTCGGCCGCGTGACTCCGCAGGTCGCCGAGGTTCGCCTCCAGAGACATCCCGTCCACAGGTGGCCACTCCCGGTCCTGGAAGCCGGGTGTGGCGCGGATGTGCTCGATGCTGCTGGTCCAGGCGGCGTGGTCGGCGGCGTTGTGCTGGGGGCCCAAGGGCTCCAGCCGGAACCGAGGGGTGATCAGTTCCACGGGGACGACAAAGTCTTCGGGGACGAGCGCACGTTCAGTCATGGGCCGGAGGCTACGAGGCGGGGCCCATGAGGCGCACATGGATTGAACACGCCCGATCACCGGCCCGGCAGATCTCTTGCCCGCTACCTCCCTCGGCCTCACGGCCCCACGGGCCCGCCCCCTCACCCCCCACCACCCACCAGGGCATTTCCCTCTCGCCCCGTAATTGGCTCAAAGTTTCCGGGCCCGTACGAAACCTGGCGTTAACAGGAATTTACCTGTCTGAAATACCACACAGGCAATCCGCATTGCGCCGTGGACTCACTGCATGCATAGGGCAACAGTTGTCTGAGGCAACCTTCTTCGATCGAGTGAATCGAGGTTCGTTATGTGCGGAATCACCGGCTGGGTCTCCTACCGGCGTGATCTGACCGAACACCAGGCCGACATCGACGCCATGACGCAGACCATGTCGTGCCGTGGCCCCGACGCCGCAGGCGTCTGGGTCGCACCCCACGCCGCCCTCGGGCACCGGCGGCTCGCAGTGATCGACCTGCCCGGCGGCGCGCAGCCGATGACGGTGGAGACCCCCGACGGGGCGGTCTCCATGGTCTACTCCGGCGAGGCGTACAACTTCACCGAGCTGCGCGCGGAACTGCGCCGCGCGGGGCAGCGGTTCGACACCGACTCCGACACCGAAGTGGTCCTGCGGGGCTACGTCGTGTGGGGCGAGAAGCTCGTGGAACACCTCAACGGCATGTACGCCTTCGCCATCTGGGACGCCAGGACCGAGCGCCTGGTGATGATCCGCGACCGGATGGGCATCAAGCCGTTCTACTACTACGAGACCGAGGACGGCGTCATCTTCGGCTCGGAGCCCAAGGCGATCCTGGCCAACCCCGCCGTCGCCCCCGTCGTCGGCCTCGATGGACTGCGTGAGATCTTCGCCGGGGCCAAGACCCCCGGCGCCGCAGTGTGGGAAGGCATGAACGAGGTGCGGCCCGGCGAGATCATCGTCCTCGACCGGGGCGGGCTGCGGCGCCACACCTACTGGCAGCTGCGTTCCGAGCCGCACACCGACACCAAGGACGAAACCGTCGCCCATGTACGGGAGTTGCTCGACGACATCGTCCGGCGGCAGCTCGTCGCCGATGTGCCCCGCTGCACCCTGCTCTCCGGCGGGCTGGACTCCTCCGCGCTCACCGCTCTCTCCCAGATCCACCTCGCGCCCCAGGGCGAGACCGTGCGCAGCTTCGCCGTCGACTTCCCCGACCAGGAGAAGCACTTCCAGGCCATCGACGTCTCGCCCACCCAGGACACCCCCTACGTCCACGCCGTCGCCGAACACGTGGGCTGCGCGCATCAGGACATCGTCCTGGACGGGGCGGCCCTGTCGGCCCCGGAGGTCCGCCGCGCGGCCGTCGGTGCCCGTGACCTGCCGACCGGCATCGGTGACCGCGACAACTCCCTCTATCTGCTCTTCGCGGCGGTCCGCCGCCACTCCACCGTGGCGCTGTCCGGCGAGTCGGCCGACGAGGTGTTCGGCGGCTATCCGTGGTTCCACGACGAGCGGCGGAACGCCGAGACGTTCCCCTGGCTGGCGGGGTCCCACTCGCTGGTCGAGTCGGGCGGTCAGGTCAGCGAAGACCTCAAGTCAGCTCTCGGCCTTGGTGACTTCATCGCCGAGAGCTACCGCACGGCCGTCGCGCAGACCCCTGTCCTGGACGGTGAGACCGGCCTCGACCAGCGTATGCGGGTGGTCAGCCACCTCCATCTGACGCGCATGGTGCAGACCCTCCTGGACCGCAAGGATCGGATGAGCATGGCGGTCGGACTGGAGGTGCGCGTCCCGTTCTGCGACCACCGTCTCGTGCAGTACGTCTTCAACGCCCCCTGGTCCCTCAAGACCTTCGACGGCCGGGAGAAGAGCCTGCTGCGCGCCGCCACCCGGGACGTCCTGCCCGCGTCGGTCGCCAACCGCAAGAAGAGCGGCTATCCGGGCACCTTCGACCCCGCCTATGTCGAGGCGATCCAGTCCCAGGGGGCCGGCCTGCTGCGCGCCGGGCACGCGGCGACGGACCTGGTCAACCGTGCGCTCCTCACCGAAGCCACCACCCTCCCTGCCGCCGACCTGAACCAGCGGCAGCGGATGCTCCTGGAAAGGACCCTCGACCTGGGGGCCTGGCTCGACATGCACCGCCCGACCGTCAGGATCTGACCCCGACGAGGGGCGGGCTCCGGCCCGCTCCTCGTTTTCCCTTCCACCCCGGGGCACGAAATGGGCGTGAAGTCAAAGGCACATCGGTAATTGACAGAAAGCCCGCCATTATGCCCTTGCATTCACTCGAAAAACGCCAACATCAAATCACCGAAAGGGAATTGACACACGCTTCTTGATTACCTACGGTCCGGTCGTCAGCATTTCCTGATCGCGACCGAAGGTATTCATGACCACATCTGCGTTGCCGAAGTCCAAGCAGCAGTTGATCCTTGCCGTCCTCATGGTGTGCTCCCTGCTGATCTGGCTCGACAACACCGTCCTGAGCACCACCCTGGAAACCCTCGCCGACCCGGTCGGCGGCCTGAACGCGGGACCGTCCGAGCTGCAATGGGCCACCGGCTCGTACACGCTGGCCTTCGCGACCCTGATGTTCACCGCGGGCGCCCTGGGCGACCGGTTCGGCCACCGGACCGTGCTCATCGCGGGCCTGGTGGTCTTCGCCGGCTCCTCGGTCTGGGCCGCCTACGCGGGCGACGCCGGACAACTCGTCGCCGCACGCGCCGCGATGGGCGTCGGCAGCGCGCTGATCATGCCCGCCAACATGGCCATCCTCATGTGGACCTTCACCGGCCCCGCCCGGTCGTCCGCGGTCGCGATCTCCTCGACCTCCGCCGGTGTCGGGATGGCCGTCGGCCCGGTCCTGGCCGGGGTACTGCTCGACCACTTCTGGTGGGGTTCGGTCTTCCTCGTCAACGTGCCCGTCGTGGTGGTGGCGCTGGCCGGCATCGCCGTACTCGTCCCCGACTTCCGCAGCCCCGTGGCACGCCCCCTGGACCCGGCCGGGATGCTGCTGTCGGTCAGCGGCCTCGCGGCGCTCGCCTACGGACTGATCCGCGCGGGACAGATGGCCGCCTGGAACCGGGCGGACGTCTGGACGCCCCTCGCCGTCGGACTGGTCCTGCTGGCCGTGTTCGTACGCGTCGAACTGCGCTCCAGGGCACCGGGCTTCGAACCCCGGCTGCTCGCCCGACGTATCTTCGGCGGCGGGAACGCGGCGCTCGGGCTGCTCCTCTTCGCCGTGGCCGGCGTCACCTTCTACGGCGCGTTCTACCTCCAGGGCGCACGCGGCTACTCACCGATCGAGGCGGGCCTGGCCGGGCTGCCGACCGCGCTCGGCGCGATCCTCGGCGGCCCCGTCGGCGCCCGGCTCGTACGCCGCTGGTCCCTGCGCCTCGTCACCGTCCCCGCCCTCACCGTCGCGGGGCTGAGCATGGGCACGTACGGGCTCTTCGGGCTCAACACCCCTCTCATCGGCATCGAGTTCCTGCTGCTGGTCATGGGCCTCTCCACCGGGATGGTCCTCGGACCGGTGACCGCCGCCCTCATCAGCACACTGCCGCTGGACCGGGCCGGCGCCGGGTCCGCCGTCACCAACACCGTGCGGCAGACCGGCAGCGTCATCGGGATCGCCGTCGGCGGCACGATCATGTCGATCGTCTACCGCAGCGCGATCGAACCCTCGCTGCACGATGTGCCCGGCCCGGTGGCGGACCAGGCACGGATCTCCGCCGAACAGGCCCGGCACGCCGCCGAGGTCTCCCACCTGCCCGGACTCGCGCGCGCCGCCGACGAGGCGTTCATCCACTCCATGCATGTCGGCGCCGTCTGGATCATGGGCATCGCCCTCCTCGGAGCGGCCGTCCTGCTGGCCGCACTGCACCCGGCCCGCAAGCCCGAGAAGAGCGACGCACCACCGGTCCACCCCCCGAGCTACGACACCGTCCCGAACAGTCCCCTGCCACCAGCGAGGTAGGCGGACCGGACCGGGGCCGGCAGCTCGCACCACACCGTCTTTCCGTACGGTCCCCGCTCCACGCCCCACCCCAGCGCCAACGCCTCCACCAGCAGCAGCCCGCGTCCGGACTCGTCACCGTCACCGGCCGACCGGAGCACCGGCCGGACACCGGGCGCGGGATCGCTCAGCTCCACACGGACGCGGCCCGTCCGCGTGCGGCTGATACGAACCGTGACCGGCGCCCCCTCACCGACATGCGCGATCACGTTCGACAGCAACTCACCCACGCACAGCAGGAGATCGTCCACGTCCTCCCCCGCGAACCGGGCCCGCAGCATCCGCCGCAGGTCCGGTACGGCCTTCGGCACGGCAGGCAGCTCCACCGCGAACGGCAGCACGGCGGTCACCCTCCGGCCCCCGTCCGCAGCGCCTCGGCCAGCCGACGCGCGGTGGCCGCATTGCAGTTGCCGAGCGCGATCAGCGGCGGCCTGGTCGTGCGCGCGGCGAGAGTGAGGGGGGCGACGCCGAGGGAAGGAAGGGTGATCCCGTGCGCGGTGAGCGCGGCGCGGAGCGCGTCGATCTCCGCGCCGATGTCGTACGTGACGTCCTGCGAGTCGTCCATGGGGGGCCGTACGCCTTTCGTTGCTGACTGTGACGAACACCTCACACGCTGCCGTACGGACCTCTACCTTGAAAGGGGTTCCCGCTCCACAGAACACAGCGCGAAAGGCGGTCGGGAAAGTGGCCACACGCAAGGAGATCGACGGATCGGCGGGAGTCCCGCAGTTCTACGGGAAGGAGTTGCGCTTCAAGAGGGAGGAAGCGGGCCTGACCCTGGAAAAGCTGGCGGAGGGCAGCTTCTTCGGCATCACGTACCTGAGCGAGATCGAGCACGGACACCGGCGGATGCCGATGGAACTGGCGCGGCATGTGGACCTGGTACTGAGGACGGACGGGTTCTTCGAGCGGCGTTGTGAAGATGTGCGGAAGGCCAGGCAGGGGGCTCACGCGGCGTTCTTCGCCGGCGTAGCCGAAGCGGAGACGCGGGCTGCGGCCATCGACGAGTGGTCCGGCACTCTCATCCCCGGCCTACTTCAGACCAGGGCCTATGCCCATCGCGTCGTTCTGTCCACACACATGCTGGACACGCCGGAGGAAGCGAACGCCAAAGTCGAAGTCCGGATGCAGCGGGCCAAGCTCTTCGACAGCCCCAAGCGGCCCGAATATTGGGTGGTGCTGCACGAGTCAGTGGTGCACCATTCCATTGTCACGCCTGCGGAGATGGCCGAGCAGTTGGACCACATCGCAGGATTGGTGCAACGGGGGCGGATCGTTGCACAGATCCTTCCGTGGAGTGCCCCGACCCGCGCGTTCACCGAGCTGCCGCTCTTCTTCATGGACTTCGACAACGAGCCACCACTGGTCTACACCGAGGGCCCGTACCACGGTCAGACCATTGATGATCCGGCACTCGTGAAGCTGTATCGCAAGGCCTACGATCACTTGAGGGCCGCCGCGTTGCCGCCAGAGGCGTCCCTCGCCCTGATCAAAAAGGCGGCCGAGGAGTACCGGCATGGCCAGCACCGACCCTGACCTCAGCACCGCCACCTGGCACAGAAGCAGCTACAGCAACGGCAGCGGCGGCAACTGCCTCGAAGTGGCACTGGACTTCGCCCGCTGGCGTAAAAGCAGCTACAGCAACACGTCCGGCGGCGACTGCCTAGAGGTCGCCGACGACGTCCCCGGCCTCGTCCCCGTACGCGACTCCAAGCGCCCCGACGGCCCCGTGCTCACCGTGCACGCGGCCGCCTGGCTGCCGTTCATCGCGTCCGTCAAGGCTCCCTGACACCGTCGACGCCCCGCTCCGACGCCGTCGGGTCAGTCGTCCAGCGGCGTCACACCGTCCGGCCCCGCGAACACCAGCTGGGTGAGAGGGGAGTTGAGGTAGTCGGCCTCCACCGTGACCCGGTAGAGGCCGGTGTCGGGGACCTCCAGGTCCGCTTCGAGTGCACCGTCGTCACCTGCGTAGAGGCCGGTCTCCTGCCGGAAGCCGCCGTCGACCGCCGTCACGGTGCAGTCGATCCCGGACGGGTCGTCCGTACCGGTGACGCGCACCGTCCATTCCGTGTTCGGCACCACATAGTCGGGGACCGTCAGGCCGAGGTCGTCGTCCGCCTGGTCGGGGCCCAAGTGGTCGTCCTCCAGGAGGAAGTCGACCACGGCCCGGGTCGCGGCCTTGTCGGCGGCGAGGGCGCCGTGCTGAAGGGCGAGGGGCACCGCGGCACGGGTCAGGGCAGCCGATTCGCGGTGGACGGTGCCGTCGCCCCCGACCTGGAAGCGGCGCGGGGCCCCGTCCGGGTCGCGCATCAGCTCACCGTCCGAGTGGGTCCTGAAGCAGTACTCCGAGGCGATGACCGTGCCGTTCTCCAGCCGCATCGACTGCACGGTCTCCTGACCGGTTCCGACGACCTGCCGGTGGTGCGGGAACGGCTTCGCCCGGAGCGCGTCGAAGAACTCCTGGGAGCTTCGGGCCAGGTCCTTGTCACCGCCGAGCGCGGCGACGTCGGAGGGGGTCAGGCGACGGACGTCGAGGCCGTCCTCGACGCAGAGGAAGCCGGGCAGGAGATCGTGGACGCCCGGCATCGCGGAGGCGAGGGCGGCGAGTCGGCTGTGCGGAAGCGGCAGCGGGGCGCCCTGGACCGTGTTCAGGATGTTCGCCGCGACGACCGAACCGCGAAAGGGCGTACCGAGGGTCAGGACGCCCCGGGTGTCCGCTTCGAGATCGCCGTCGAAACCGAGGGTGAGGGCCGCGTAGGTGACGAGGCCGCCCATCGAGTGGGCGACGAAGACGAGGCGGGCCTCGCGTTCGTCCACCGCCTGCCGCCGGGCCGCGGCGTGGGCCGGGTGCTGTCGCCACCGCTCCAGGTGGTCACGGGCCTCGCTCGCCAGCCGTCGCGCGTTGACCTCGACCGACAGCCGCCAGTCGTACGGGAACGGCATGACGGCGGCCGGATGGGCGACGGTGTTCTCGATGGCGGCGGTCATCCTGTGGTACGGCTCGATGCCGCGCAGGACCGGGCTCCAGGCCGGGATCCGCAGGAGCCTGCGCGCCTCGATCCGGCCGTGTTCCCCGGCCTGTTCCTCGGGGGTGAGATGCAGGGGCGCGAGCCCGCCCTTCGTCAGCCAGGCCTTGGCCAGCCAGGTGGGATGTGCCAGACCCCAGACCACCTTGCGGGCGTCGGTGTCGTACAGCTCGCTCCCCATGATTCCCGGTACGAGAACGACGGCGTCGTGCGTGACGGCGGGGGTCAGTCCCGGAGTCGTACGTGGACGGCCGCCGGGGACACGGCCCGGCGGATTCGTCTGCGGCTGCTCAGTCATGCCTGAAACACTAGGGAGATGCGGAACAGGGCGGGGGAGTTCACGAAAACGCAGGACGCCGAGGCGGATTCCGACGCGCAACGGACGCTGCTGACCCTGGCGGTACGTGACTACGGCGACGGGAACGACAGCTTCACCGAGGGGATCGACGAGCAGCTGGAAGTCGTGTCGGAGTGGTGGTCCGGGCAGGGCTCCGAGCCGCCCTTCCGCCAGGTCCCGCCTCCGGATCTGGTCAGGCGCGAGGACGTCGAGGACTTCCTGCGTGAGCACGAGGTGAGGGAGATGAAGGGGCAGGCGCTCGTCATGTTCATCACCGGGCATGGAGTCTCCACCACCCGGACGCACTTCCTCAAACTGCCGGGCTCCGAAAGGGGACGGCACCTCAACACCTCGGTACGCACCACGGAACTGATCACCGCCGCCCTCGACTCGCACGTCCGGAACGTCCTCGTGATCGTCAACACCTGTTACGCGGGCAAGATCCGCAGCGAGCTCGACGAGGTACTGGAGGACATCCGCGCGGAGCGGCGTACCAAGTGCAGTCTCGATGTCCTGGTGACGTGCGGGCACGACAGGAAAGTCCAGGTGCGGCGGTTCCCCACGCTGCTGCGCGGCGCCCTCCAGCGGCTGCGGACCACCGCGGGCATCACCACCCCGTACCTCACGGTCGCCGAGCTCATGGCCGAGTTCGAACGCGGGCTGGGCACGGAGGACGAGATCAGACTGCACCGGCTGCACCGGGTGATCGACGGCAGCGGCATCCTCACGCCGACGCCGTGCATCCCCAACCCGGGCTACCGCTACGGCCAGGACCCGGTCGGGGCGGGGCTGCGGCAGACCGGGACCCCGGCCGACGACTACTGGCTCGACCGGGCCACCGGCCGTACCCAGGACAGCGATCCGGGGTGGTACTTCCGAGGCCGGGACGACATCAACCGCAGTGTCACCGAGTTCCTGAGCCCCGCGCGTACCCGGGGGGTCCTGCTGATCACCGGGACCGCGGGCAGCGGCAAGTCCGCCGTGCTGGCACGGGCGGTGGTTCTGAGCAATCCGCTGTTCCAGGACGAACCCGTCCTCAAGGCGGCGGTCGACCTGTCCACGGACGGCACCGTGCCCGCTCCCGGTTCCATCACCGGGGCGATTCTGGCGCGTCACCGGGGACCGGCTGACCTGGCCCGCGACATCCTGCGGGCGCTCGGGACCGAACCCGGCCCGCCGGCCTCGACCGAGGACCCCGTCATCACCTGCACCCAGCAGATCATCGATACCCTCCGCGACCGCGGCGAGCCGGTCACGCTGGTCATCGACGGTCTCGACGAGGCGGCCGAACTCCCCCGTGTCATCGACGATGTCCTCGCCCCGCTCAGCGAGTTCTGCTCCCCGCAGCTCGGACAGGTACCCGCCCCCCGCCAGGACGGCGGCCCGCCTCCCCCGTCCGCGCCCGCCGGCCTGCGCCTGCTCATCGGGGTGCGCTCCAGCCTGCCGCTCAGCGAGTCACCCGTGGAGCTGGCCGACGCGGAGCAGGGGCTCAGCGAGGCCCTTCAGGCCGCGTTCCCCACCGCCGAGGAGCAGCGGACGGACGGCGAGGCGAGCGTGAAGGACATCGAGCAGTATCTTCAGGCGTTCATCGGCGAGGGCGGGCACCGCGATACGGCCGCGGAGGCGGCGGCCCTGGTGGCGCCCGAGGTGTGGCCGTCCTTCATACTGGCCCGTCTCGCGGGGGAGCAGCTGCGCTCGGCCGATGATCCGGCGGAGGTCGCGCGGCAGGCGGAGTGGCTGGCGATGCTTCAGCGGGGGATGTCGGGGCTCCTCAGACGCGATCTGGTGCTGGTGGCCGGGGACGGACTTCCGTCCGATGTGGCGCTGGCACTGCTGCGGGCGTCGGCCTTCGCCGGAGGGGCGGGAATCCCCTGGTCGAATATCTGGCCGAGGATGGGGCGGGTCTTTCTGGGCCGTCAGTTACCGGACTGGGACGACATGATCGGGAAGCTGCTGAAGAGCCGCCTGAACGGCTATCTCGCGCACGATCACGAGGACGACCGGCGGGTCTACCGCCCGGCCCACGAAGCGGTGACCGAGGTGCTGTGCGACCTCGACGCGGACCTGCTCGACGCGGGCCCGGCGGACGGGGTGCCGACGGACACGGAGCCGGCGGACACGGAGCCGGCGGACAGGGAGCCGCGCGGCGCGGATTCGGCAGACGCGGCCCCGTCCGCCGCCGACACCGGCTCGGCCCCGTCCGCCCCGGGCGCGGGCGGATGAGCCGGCGGCCGGGTGGCGACCGGCATGCCGAGATCCACCGTCGGCTGGCAGCGGCCCTGGCCGAGCTGGTGCCCGACGATCCCAGCATCCCGCCGCACCCCTACCTCCGGCGCCATCTGGCCCAACACGCCGCTCAGGGAAGGGTGCTGGACGACGTCCACGTACCCCCGTCCCTCCTCCCGTGGGAATCCAGCTCCGGTCTCGGCCGGTTGCTGGCGGGCGGGAACAACCCGTCGGACCGTCAGCAGTGGTTGCAGGCCTGGGCGAAGCTGGAACCCTTCTCCCGGGGGCTCACTCCGCTGTCGCGGCTGACCAGCCTGCACCTGGCCCACCACGCGGCCACGGCACGCCACCAGCCCCTGCCCCCTTCGCCTCCGGAGGACGCGGTGCTCGCCGGGTCACCGGTCACCCCGCTCTGGAGCGACTGCGCGAGCCCGGACAATGTCTGGGCCGTGACCGAGGCCGCCGTCACCTCGCTGACCACGGTGAACGCGGGCCGGCGGGCGCGGGTCCAGCCGCTGCTGGTCACGGGGGACGACCACGGGGTCATCCGTATCCTGCGGCACGACGGCTCCGCCGCCGCTCCCCCGATCGCCGTACACGACGGCGCCATCGAGCACCTGGTCACGCTGCACGAGGGCCTTCTCGCCACGGGCGCCACCGACGGCACCGTCTCCGTCCTGGACGCGCTCCGCGGCCGCACCATCGTGCCGGTGCTCCGGCGTCCGGGCACCTGGGTCAGTTCGCTGACGCTCTACCGGCCGGGCGGCCGGGCCCGGATGCTGCTCGCCGCGTGGAGCGACGGCCACATCGCCGCGTTCAACACCGCGGCGTTCCAGCGGATCGACGTACCGCTCCCGAGGCTTGAGCGAGCGGCGGCCATTCTGCGGGGGACGGCCGGACCGGACGGGGCCGGACTCCTGCTCTACGCCCAGCACGACACCGTCAGCAGCTTCGACGGGCGCACAGCCGTCATGCGCTCCCGCCATCCGGCGGCCGTGCGCGCCCTCGTCGCCCTGCCGTCGGCCGGCCGGTATGCCGTGGGCGACGGCCACGGCACCCTGTCCGTGCACGACGTGACCCCCCACGGGCGGACCGGTGTCGTCAGCACCGTCGCGACGTCCGAGGGCGCGGTGACCGCGCTGGCGCCGGTCGAGGTGGCGGACGGGCAGGCGCTTGCCAGTGCCGGGGCGGACGGCACCGTACGCCTGTGGCGCACCGACCCGCTGGAGGCCCTCGGCCAGTCGGTCCAGGCGCACTCCGCCCCGGTCACCGCGCTCTCCTCGTTCACCGAACGGCCGGGCGACCGCCTCATCACGGCCGGAGCCGACCGCACCGTGCGTAACTGGCCCCTGGACGGCGACACGTTCCGGCACGGCCGGGCCGCCTGGACCCCGGTCACCGCCAGCGCACTGTCCCCCGGGCTGCCGCACCGGCTCGCGGTCACCGAGGGGAGCAGCACGCTGACGTGGAACATCGAGACCGGCGGGAAGCAGCCCGTCATCGATGACGAACCAGTCACCGCACTCGCCTGGGCGAGGCTGCGTCACCGTGTGCTGCTGGCCGCCGCCCGCAGCGACAACAGCATCGCCCTGTTCGACACCTCCGCCCCCAGGGGTTCGGCCCCCGCGGCGATACTGCGCGGTCACTACTCCCCCGCCCTGGCGATGGTGGCCATCGAGGGCCCCGGCGATTCCGCCCGGCTGGCGAGCGCGAGCGCCGACGGATCCGTACGCCTGTGGGACCTCGATACCGAGCGGGCCGTCGCGATGCGCAAGGATCACAAGTTCAGCGTCCGGTGCCTGGCCTCCGGGAGCGCCGAGGACGGTGTCCTTCTCGCGTCGGGCGGCAGCGACGGCAATCTCCGGATCTGGGAGGCGGCGGATCTGACCCAGTACGGCCGCACCATCCGGTGCGGTCAGCACATCGTCAACGACGTCGCCTTCGCCCCGGGAAGCGGCGCGGCGGGCCCGCAGCTCGTCACCGCCGGCCAGGACGGCACCCTGAAGTTCTGGGAGCCCGGCACCGGAACCGAGGCCCTGTACGAGTTCGACCCGGGTGACGGTGAGTTGAACGCGGTGACGGCCTTCCCCGTCCAGGGGAAGCGCGTCGCCTTCGCCGCGGCCGGCAGCACCAGCATCCACCTGTGGGAACCTTCGGCCTCCCGGCATCTCCTTCAGATCGTCACCGGGTATCGCGTCAACGCGCTGCGCACCGCCCCGCAGCAACCCGGCGACCCCTCCACGGTGCTCCTGGCGACCGGCGAGGCGGGCACCATGATCTTCCGTATCCATCACGACCGCCTGTGAGGGGGCGCCCGATCGCTGGTCGTCCGACGGCCTCCGGGACCGGATGCGCCCTCTGCGCGCCTCAACGCGATGTCTTTGCGCCTGCCCGGTGTCGGCGAGCGGGCCGTCACGCGATGCTCACCTGCGCAACAATGATCAGCCGCGTCGGCGGCCGGAGAGGCCCGCCCGGACCCGCCGCCGACTCCTGCCCGACGACCGTCGCGAAAAGCCTTGTCGAGGATCCATGACCGCTGTCTTAGCACCCACCGCCGGCCCGTTGCCCCGCACCCGCCTCCGCACCCGCCCGCACGCGTTCGCCGGCCGGGACGACCGGCCGGGACGGGTCGAACAATCCGAACGGACGGGGAAACGAGGGAACGACCTCGCTGGACGGAGGCCGCAGGCATGACCGCCTCCGTACCCCCTGTCGTACTCGCCCACGCCCCCGACCGGGGTGTATGGCGCCTGGGCAAGGCAAGCGCACCGTTGAGGTTCAACCGCGTCGAACCCGAAACCATCGGGGGCTCCTCGGCCGGCCGCTTCAGTCTCTTCACCTACGGAATGCTGTACTGCGCCTCCGAACCGACCGGCTGCTACGCCGAGGCGCTCGCCTACTTCCGCGTCCATCCGGAGGTACGGGCCCTCCTCGCCGACGAACCCCACAAGCCGGGTCACATGAGGATCGGCCACCTGGCGTCCGGCTGGCGCGACGCCCACATCCTGGTCCGGCTGAAGCTGGCGGCCGAGGCCCGGTTCCTCGACGTGGACGCGGACATCACCCGCGAGGTACTCGCGGACGAGCTCCGGAACGAGTTCCGCGAATGGGGGGTCGAAGGGGAGCTGACCGACGAACACATCCACGGCAAGGACCGCCGTGTCGCCCGCCAGATCGCTGCCTGGACCGTCGCCCAGCGCAACGCCGAAGGCCACCAGCTGGCCCAGGGAATCGTCTACCGCTCCGGATTCGGCGGACGCCGCTGCTGGGCCGTCCTGAGCGGGACCGACTACACGGAGGCGGAACGCCGCCCGATCCTCGCCGAATCCGTCGAACTACAGGAAGTGGCTCGCGAGTACGGACTCACCGTCTGGTGAGCACCGCTCGTTCGCCGCTCTTCGCTCTCCGCTCTCCTCCCGACGAACGCCGCCCACTCGACGTTCTCCGTCCGGCGAACGCCCCGCTCGACGTTCTCCGTCTCGTGAGCGCCCCCGCTCGACCGACTGGCCGTGCGAAATGTCCCCCGATCTGATGTCTGAGCGATTCGTACGGAGTAGCACCTGTGAGTCCACGTCAGTGGACCCCTCGGAAAACATGCAGCTCACAGGCCCGACCGGCAACATGAGGAGGGATTTACCACCCTTTCAAGGAGGGAAATCCATGGAGTAAGTTGCATGTAAGCGGGTAGCATTTCGTCAACACCACATGGGGGGATGCAATGTTGACCTCAAGTCACTTACGTTTAGCGAGTGCTGCGCCCATCCGCAGACCCGGAGCGATCAGCTCGCCCCGGCATCCCGGTCACCTCCTCCCTTCTGTAGTGGTGCACACCACGGCCGCGGCAATACCCCTTGCCCACCCGCCGCAAGCACCCCATGGACATGGCTGACAAGCGGCAGCGAATCGCGCCCACGCCCAGCCTTCGCGCATCCAGCGCACACATCCTCCGCTGACGCCTCCGGCGAGCGACGAGGAAACGAGGAGACCATGCAGACTCAGCGAGAGACCACGCCCGAAGCCCGCGCACTCCGCGACACGACGGAGCAGTCCATCGCGGGCATCGCGCGCTTCCTTCAGGACACCTTCAGTCAGCGCGTCGTAGCGTTCATCGCAGGCATCGAAGATCCCAAGCAGGTCGGAAAGTGGTGCAGGGAGCAGAACGCTCCGCGCTTCGACTCCGAAATGCGCATGCGCACCGCCTACCAGATCTTCAAGTTCATCGAGAGTGCCGAGAATCTCCACACCGCTCGCGCCTGGATGATCGGGATGAACCCCCAACTGGACGACGACTCACCACTTGCGGCGATCGCCGGTGAGCGCTACAAGGAAGTCATGACCGCGGCTCGCGCCTATCTTCAGGGCGACCTCTGACGTCAGGCTGACAGCCGCCGTCCGGAAGATCTCTGCCTTCAGGGAGATGTCTGGAACCCGGGAGATGTCTGGATCCCTGGAGATGTCTGGATCCTGGGAAATCCTTGCCTTCAGGGGGCCTGCGCCTGCCTGCCGGCCCGTGCTGCCCGGCTCCGGGTCGAGCTCGGGCTTCGCGGGGCCCAGGGCTTCGGGGGCGGCTCCGGCTCCCCGGCCGTACATCGCATCCACCACGCGGGAAGGGGCGCGCCCCGAAAGATCCGGGCGCGCCCCTCACCATGCGACGCAAGAACGCGCCGGCGGTACTGCCGTGAGCAGTACTCACGTGAGCAGTACTGCCGTCAGCAGTACCGGCATGAGCCGTACTCGCGTCAGCGGTCGAACTTCTCGCGAACGTCGTCCGCCGCACCCTGGGCCCTGTCACGGCCCTGCTCGGACGCCTGGCGGGCCCGGTCGGTCGCCTCCTGGCGACGGTCCTGGCCCTGCCCCTGGCCCTGGCGCCGGCTTTCGCCCTTGCCGTCCTTCATCCGCTTCTGACCCTGGTCGGCAAGCTGCTGCGCCTTGTCCTTGAACTGGTCGGCGATGCCCATGCTGTTCACTCCTATGTGGGGGTGCGTGGGGTGGCCCCGTCAGGGCCTCGACCAGACTTACACGACGGCACATTCAACGCATTTCGATCACTTACGCTGCGTATTCGATGACGCTCTCGACATACGTTCGTCCTGGTCAGCGGCTCCTCCGGCGCCCACGAGCCCCTTGCCGACGTTCTCCAGACGTGGCCCGAACCGCTTCATCTCCCGCTGCCCGACCGCACCGATCAGGCTGGGCAGGTAGCCCCGCACGGACTGCATGCCACGCAGCCACCATTGGGCGTACACATGCGAGGAACGCCGCTCGATACCGGCCACGATCCGGTCGACGGCCGGGCCCAGCGGATACGTCCGGTTGGACGGCCACGGCAGCCGCTGGCGCAGCTCCCGCATCACGTCGTCCTCGTCCGCACCACGCACCATGTCCGTGTCGGTCCAGGAGAGGTAGCCGACCCCGACCCTCACACCCCGGTAGCCGACCTCCGCGCGCAGGCTGTGGGCGAACGCCTCGACGCCCGACTTGGACGCGCAGTACGCGGTCATCATCGGGGCCGGGGTGATCGCGGCGAGCGACGCTATCTGGAGGAAGTAGCCCCGGCTCTCCATCAGGACCGGCAGGAACGCCCGGCCGGTCACCGCACCGCCGATGAGGTTGACCTCGATGACCCGCCGCCAGGCCACCGGGTCGGAGTCGACGAACGGCCCGCCCATCGCGACACCCGCGTTGGCCACGACCACGTCGACCTTCCCGAACCGCGCCTTGACCTCCTGGGCAACCCGCGCCATCGCCTCGTGGTCGGTGACGTCCGCGTGCCAGTGGTCGCTGTCCCCGTGCAGCCGTTCGGAGACCTTCTTCAGCTCATCGGGCTCCAGGCCCACCAGCGCCAGCTTCGCGCCGCGCGCCGAGAGCTTGCGGGCCAGCAGCTCGCCCACACCCCGTGCCGCGCCCGTGACGACGACTACCTGCCCCTCCAGAACACGCCTGCCGCTCATGCGACCTCCTCCTTGCCCTCGATGCCAGTCGTACCCCGCACCGGGAGATACATGGTCACCAGTTCCCGGATCTTCGCCGTGACTGTCTCCGGCGCCTCGACCGGTGTCATATGACCCATACCAGTAAGTTCGGTGAGACCGAGGCTGTCGGGCAGCGCCGCCGCGATTCTCCTGGCGTGGGCGGGCGGCGTCAGCCGGTCGTCCGTACCCGCGATGACGGCGGTGGGCACGTTCAGGTTCCGTACCCCCTCGTCGAGATCCAGGTCCGCGAGTACGTGGCCCCAGGCGAAGCGGGGCGCACGCGGGCAGGCGTGCACGATCCGGGCACAGGCGTCGACCCGGTCAGGAGCCGAACCGGCCCCCATCGTCGCGTACTTGAGGATGCGCCGGGAGAGCGGCGTGACGGGTCCGAGCGGCGCCCGCGCCCCGAGGATCGCACGCGTCATCCGGGTGCGCACGGCGCCGGGCCCGAGCGGCACCACCAGCGACTCCGCGATCAGCCGGGAGCTGCCGGTGCTGCACAGCAGGGCTGCCGCCGCGTGTTCGCGCAGCCCGGCCCGCCGCGAGGCGGACATGATCGTCATGCCTCCCATGGAGTGGCCGGTCAGCACGGCCTTCTCACCCGGGGCGAGGGTGGCAGCGAGTACCGCTTCGAGGTCGTCCGCCAGCGCCTCGGTGCTGTAGCCCTCGCGCCCCACCGAGGGCGAGGTTCCGTGACCGCGCTGGTCGTAGGCGATGACGCGGTGGTCCACGGCGAGGTCCCTGATCTGCGCGTCCCAGAAGCGGGTGCTGCAGGTCCAGCCGTGGGACAGGACCACCGCGGGTGCGCCGTCCTGCCCGTGCACCTCGACATGGATGCGGGATCCGTCGGCGGAGACAGCCATCAGTTCGCGCCCCGGCACCGGCCGGGGGTGCGCGCCGTGCACCGGCCGGCTCATCCCGCCACCTCCTCGGCCACGGTCTTGTCCGCCCGGCGCTGCGCGGGGACCCGGACGACCTCGTACTCCGCGACGTCGACCCTGCGCGTCACCTTGCGGAGCTCGGAGGTGGTGCCGGGCCAGACGGTGGTGTTGCGCCCGTTGGCGTCCAGGTACCAGCTGTCGCAGCCGCCGGTGTTCCAGACCGTGCGCTTCATCCGCTCCTGGACGCGCCGGTTCCACGCCCCGACGGACGAGGGGCGCGCGTCGAGTGCGACGCGGCCGCCCAGCACGTTCAACTGGCGCATGTAGTCGGCCATGTAGTTCAGCTGGGACTCGATCACGAGGATCATCGAGGAGTTCCCGAGCCCGGTGTTGGGGCCGATGATCGTCATCCAGTTCGGGAAGCCGGGGACGCTCGCACCGCGCAGCGCCTCCATGCCGCCCTTCCAGGCCTCGGCGAGCGTGATGCCTTCCGCGCCCACCACCCGCTCGGCGATCGGCATGTCGGTGACGTGGAAACCGGTGCCGAATATGATCGCGTCGACCTCGGCCTCCGTACCGTCCGACGCGACGACCGTGGAGCCGCGCACCTCGCTCAGACCCGAGGCGACCACATCCACGTTGGGCCGGGCGAGCGCCGGGTAGTAGGCGCTGGAGAGCAGGATGCGCTTGCAGCCGATGCGGTACGAGGGGGTCAGCTTGGCCCGCAGCGCCGGGTCCTTGATCGAACGGCCCATGTTGGACTTGGCTATGGTCTCGATCAGGCCCAGCTCGTTCGGATGCTTGGTGAAGGCGCTGACCTGCAACTCCCTTATGCCCCACAGCAGTCCGCGACGCGCGGTGCCGGTGAAGGGGAGCGTGCGGTGCAGCCAGCGCTCGGCGCCGCTGATCCGGCGGTCCATCCGGGGCATGACCCAGGGCGGGGTGCGCTGGAAGAGCGTCAGCTTGCCGACCTTCGGCTGGATCGCCGGCACGATCTGGATCGCGGAGGCGCCGGTGCCGATCATGGCGACACGCTTGCCTGTCAGGTCGGCGTCGTGGTCCCAGCGGGCGGAGTGGAAGACCTTGCCGGGGAAGTCGGCGAGCCCCGGGATATCGGGCACCTTCGGGTCGGAGAGCGGGCCGGTCGCGGAGACGACGACATCGGCGACGACCGTCGCGCCATTGGCGCTCTCGATGACCCAGTTCAGCGCGTCGTTGTCCCAACGCATCATCGTCACCTCATGGTTCAGCCTGAGGTGCGGGCGCAGCCCGAAGGTGTCGGCGACATGCTCCAGATAGGCGCGGATGTGCTCCTGTCCGGAAAACGTGCGCGGCCACTCGGGGTTGGGGGCGAAGGAGAACGAGTAGAGGTGGGACGGTACGTCGCAGGCGCAGCCCGGGTAGCTGTTGTCGCGCCAGGTGCCACCGACCGAATCGGCCCGCTCCAGGACCACGAAATCGGTGATGCCTTCGCGGCGCAGCCGGACGGCGGCCCCAAGTCCCCCGAATCCGGATCCGATCACCGCCACTCGTACATGTTCGTGCTGGGCCATGCTGCCGCCTCCTGCGGTACGTCACACGACTCTGCCAGCAATCACTGGCATTGTTGGGAGAGTAGAGCAGCTTCGTACCGATGGGTAGGGGGCCCGCAGAGGAAAGTTACCGACGGTACAACCACCGGCCCCTGCCACAGGGAGGCCGGTAGGGTGCGGGGGTGGCTGAAAGACGCGCGCACCGCGAATACCGCATGGAGGAACTGGCCGAGAAGGCCGGCATCCCCGTGCGGACCCTGCGCTTCTACCGCGAACGCGGCCTGATATCGCCACCTCGGCGCGAAGGCCGGATCGCCTGGTACGACGACCACCACCTGGCCCGCCTGCGCACCATCGCCGGCCTGCTGGAACGCGGCCACACCCTCACCGGCATCGCCGACCTGGCCCGCACCTTCGAGAGCGGCCGGGATGTCGCCGAGGTGCTCGGCCTGGGCGAACCGACCGAGGAGACCCCGGTCCGGCTCACACCGGAGCAGCTGGCGGACTACTTCAAGGACGACTCCACGCCGGAGAACCTGGCGACGGCCATGGAACTCGGCTACCTCGGCACGGACGGCGCCGAGATCGTGCACATCAGCCGCCGCCTGCTGGACGTGTCGGCCGAACTCGTACGCGAAGGAGTCCCGCTCGCCGAGGTGCTCGCCTCGGGCCGCAAGGTCCGCGAACACGCGGACGCGCTGGCCGACCTCTTCGTCTCGGCCCTGCGCGCCCACAGCACGGAGGCCGAACCACCCCAACTGCGCCCACTGGCCCGCGCGGTGGTGGACGCGGAACTCTCCATGGCCCTGGACCGGCGGCTGCGCCGCGACGCGGAATCGCCGCCACCGCAACCGCCGGCCTGACCACTTCCCTGCCACTCGTACGCCACGGTCACCGACACCGACACCGGCATCGGCATCGGCATCGGCATCGGCATCGGCATCGGCATCGGCATCGGCACATGGTCGCCCCGCGCCTACCGCCCGTACGTCATCCCCTACTGCTCGTACGTCACCGTCACCGGGGCGTGGTCGCTCCACCGCTCACCATGGGTGGCGGCCCGCTCGACCCATGCCTTCACGGCACGCGCGGCGAGACCGGGCGTCGCCACCTGGTAGTCGATGCGCCAGCCCGTGTCGGTGTCGAAGGCGCGCCCCCGGTAGGACCACCACGAGTAGGGCCCTTCCACGCCGGGGTGCAGGGCGCGCACGACGTCGACGTACGCCGCCTCGCCGAAGACCCGCGTCAGCCACTCCCGCTCCTCGGAGAGGAAGCCGGAGTTCTTCTTGTTGCCCTTCCAGTTCTTGAGGTCGGCCTCCTGGTGGGCGATGTTCCAGTCACCGCACACGACGACCTCACGCCCCCCGGCGGCGGCCCGCGCCTTCAGACCGACGAGGTAGGGCAGGAAGGCCGCCATGAAGCGCTCCTTCTCCTCCTGCCTCTCCGTGCCGACCTCGCCGGAGGGGAGGTACAGGCTCGCGACGGTGACGCCCGGAAGATCGATCTCGACGTACCGGCCGCTCGCGTCGAACTCCTCGCCCCCGGCGTCACCGAAGCCACCGAAGCCGATCTGTACGCGCTCGGGCGCCCGGCGGGAGTAGAGCGAGACGCCGGCCCGGCCCTTGGCCGCGGCAGGGGCGTGGACGGTGTGCCAGCCCTCGGGCTCACGCACCTCGTCGGGGAGCTGTTCCGCCTCGGCCCGCACCTCCTGGAGGCAGATCACATCGGCGTCGGTCTGCGCCAGCCACTCGGTGAAGCCCTTTTTCGCGGCGGCGCGGAGACCGTTTACATTCACGGTGGTCACAGTGAGCATTCCGGCACGATACCGACCCGATCGACCGCATACATGTACCATTCACCGTATGCTTATCCAGCCTCGTCCTTTCGATCACCCCGATGCCGTCAAACTCAACGATCTCGTGCAGCTCGAATACGCCGAGCGCTATGGGGACGAGGGCGACATCACACCGCTGGACGCCACGATGTTCGACCCGCCGCACGGCCTGTATCTGCTCGCCTACGACGCGTCGGGGCGCCCGGTCGCCACCGGTGGCTGGCGCTCGCAGGAGCGCAACGCGGAGGAGTACTCGGACGGTGACGCCGAGCTCAAGCGGATGTTCGTGATAGCCGAGGGCCGCGGCCAGGGCCTGGCCCGCCGCATCCTGGCCGCGCTGGAGGCCGACGCCCTCGCGGCGGGCCGCACCCGCATGGTGCTGGAGACGGGCGACCAGCAGCCCGAGGCGATCGCGCTGTATCTCTCCAGCGGCTACACGCCCTGCCCGAAGTTCGGCCACTACCGCATGTACGACTCCAGCCGCTGCTTCGCGAAGCCGCTCCGGAGCGAGGCACCGGCTCGGCAACCGGCGGGCAGGGCGGCCTGACGGGGCAGGCGGAACCGCCGCCGCGCACCGGCCCGCTCCCTCCCTGATCCCGGAGCGGGAGGGCGGGACGCGGCCGGCCCCTTCCGCGGCCGCCTTGCCGGGAGTCACGCGAGGGGTGGCCCGGCGGCTGGACAGGGCCGGCCGGTGGAGCGGGCCCGGACAACGCGGACCGGCGCCGCCGCGACGTGCTGCTGACGGGCTGCCGTGGTCTCTGCCAGTGGTGCCGTGGATGATCGGGCGTATGACACATGGTTCCCGAGAGGCACTTCACTCCCTCGCCCTGCGGCATCTGTCGCCCGAGGACGCGGAGAAATGGCTCGGCCTGCTCCGTCCTGGTGTGCGTCTTGAGGTGGCGACCGGCTCCGACGAGGTGGTGGGCCGGCTCGGTGGCCTTCCCGCTCTGCCGGCTGCGACGGAGTGGCCGGTGTGGGAGGGGCACGGTCCGCACTCCTTCGTCGCCTCGATCGACTGCGGGCGCCTGCCGGCGACGGGGCTGGACATCGGTCTGCCCACTGCGGGGACGCTGCTGTTCTTCTACTTCGACGGGCAGCTGGACGACGGCGACGCTCTTGTTCTGGCCGAGGACCCGGAGAGCTGGGCGGGCGCCCGCGTGCTCCATGTGTCAGCCGGTGAAGAGGTGGCGGAGCGCGAGGCGCCCGCAGGTCTCAAGCCGTACCCGGCCGTGCCGCTGGCCGCCCGGATGGAGATGACGGCGACGGAGCCCTGGCATCCGTCCGTCCGGGCAGCGTTCGCGCCGGGCGCCCCGCTGAGCAACCGGTACGACCACCCTGTCTGCTCGCAGGAGTTCCTCGACGCGCTGGGGGAGTTCGATGATGAGGTGGGGCATCAGATCGGCGGCCACGCTCACTCGGTGCAGAACCCGGTCGAGATCGAGATCGCGGAGGCCGTCCTGGACGGCGGCGCGTCCTGGGACGACCCCCGGCTGTCCGAGGAATCGGCCGCCTGGGTGCTGCTCGCCCAGTTCGACAGCGAGGACGCCGCAGACATGATGTGGGGCGATGCCGGAGCCCTGTACTGGCTGATCCGCCCGGAGGATCTCGCCGAACGGCGCTTCGAGCGTGCGATGTTCACCTGGCAGTGCGGCTGATGGTCGCGGCACCTCCCGACTGGGGAGTCCAGTACACGCTGAGCCTGCCGGATGAGGCGGCCGCCCGCGCCGCCGCCGCCGAACTGTCCGGGGCGGGGCACCGTCTGACGGCGGTGCGCGTCCACGAGCACTTCCGGTACGTGCCGTCGAGCTTCTGGTACGGCCGGCCGTCGACGGATCCGGAGCTGGAGGGGTGGTGGCAGGTCTTCTCGCTGGCCGTCCACCGCGGACACGAGCGGACGGCTCTTGAGCCCTTCCTCCGGAGCGAACGGATTCGAGTGGCCGGCGTGGCCCGTGCCCACGGCGGTTTTCAGCAGGGGTACAGCGAGGGGCATGCCGCGACGCTCGAAGAGTTCTTCACCCGGGACGGCCTGGCCCATGAGCGGGACGCCGCCGAAGTCCCCCTCCCGAATCCCCTGCCCGAGGACCCCGCACGCCCTCCGGCGGGTCCGCCCTGGGAGAGCGGTGCGATCGGGGAACCCGCAGCGGTGGTCCGGGCCGTGGTGGCGGTAGCGGAGCGTATGTACGGCAGCGCGGAGGACGCGCCGGACGCCGTGGGGTGGCTGCTCGACGAGGAGTTCGCGTTCGGCGAGCCGTACGGGTCGACGGGCGACTTCCTCGGCGACCTCGCGGATGCCGTGGCGCACCAGGGCAGCTGCACCGAAGACACCGCAGAGGCCGTCCCGTTCCTGATGGAGCTGGTCTGTGACGAAAGCTTCGCGCCCGGCAGCCGGCTGGTCCTGCTCTGCGACCTGGTGCGGCTTGCCGCGTCGGGCCCGGCGGCAGCGGTCTCCCTGGCCGACCGCACAGCCGCACTCGGGGGTGCCCGGGAGGAGTCGGCGGCCGACCACCTGACACACCGGGCCATCGGGCGCGGGCTGCCGAGGCTGCTGTCCCGCCGGGAGCGGGAGAGCGACGCCGCCCGGTTCGCTCTCGCAGCCCTCACGGCGCTCTGCGGCGCTCAGGACCGGCGCGCGCTCTCGGGCCTGGCAGCTCTGCCTGCTCCGGCGGGCAGTTCCCGCGCCGATGTCGTATCGCTCGTCGCGGCACTGCTCGACGACGACCGGGAGAGCCTGCCGGCCGCACTGGACCGGTTGGCCTCCTGGCTGCCCGGCATCGCGGAGAAGGGCGCAGGCCCGAACGTGGATCCTCGGACTCTGGGCCTGGCGATACTTCCGGAACTCGTCCTCGAAGACGTGATGTCGGGAATCGCGGCAGGACGCGATGCGGAACGCGATCTGCCGTAGCCGCCAACCGCGTATCCACAGCGGAATGATGCCCGCCACCGCGTCACCGCCTCACCGCCCGCCTCACCGCCGGCGCGACGGCACAGGCGCAGCGCGCGGCTACGCGTCGCCCGACGGCGATCGGAAGCCGGCCACGATCTCGTGTGCGTGCTGGTCCTCCGGGCCGAGATCCTGGACCGCGCGATGCGCCCGCTGGACCCGGTTCGTCTTGCAGAGCAACCGGACGAGTACGTACAGGGCGTCGCGGTCGCCCTCTTCCGCCCGGCCGCGGAGCTCGGCCTCCATCCCGTGGTCACGCAGCGATCGGTTGAGTCTCCGCCGTGCGTGGACATCCGTGAGGGCGAGTTCCGTGAGTTCCGGGAACATCCCCGCACCGGCGAGCAGATCCATGTGCCACAGATGGTTGCTGTGCATGTGGTGATCGGCGGAGTAGCACTCGGCGCGGGCACTCACCAGCGCGATGGCCGCACCCCAGTCCCTGAGCTGTTCCGCTGCCCGAGCCTCCTCGAACCACTCCATACGAGGAGTATCGCGTAGTGCTGTCACGCACGACACGGTGACGTTCACGAGCGCCTGCACGCCGGCTTCCTTCCTGGCCCGCGAAGGAGCGACGACTGACCAGGTGCACCCGGACGCCACGGCACTCGCCGGGCCGTCGACGCCGAGGGGGCGGCCGATCCGGCCATGGTGCTCGGGCCCTCCGATCGCCTGGTGGCGCGAGGAAGGGGCAAGACATGTGGACCGAGTCAGAGTGACCGGCGCAGGTGTTGCGCGCGTCAGAGTGACTGGTGCAGGTGTCGCAGTCGGCGGCTTGCCGCGTTGCGAACCCGGCGGGTGCGTCCGCGCTCGGTCAGCAGGCGGAGGGCCTCGGGCGAGGTCACGATCTGCGTGGTCCCGGCCATGCGCTGGCACCAGTCGGATGCGGTGGTGAGCTCCTCGGCGTCCCACGGCCTGCCCAGGACGATGGTTCTGAGGAGGGTCCACTCGCGCAGGCGGCGGGTGAGGAAGTCGCGGTCCGTGATCACCGCGGTGATGGTTCGGGCCCAGGCGACGAACTGGGGGTCGATCAGCAGGCCGGCGGCCCGGCGGTCCAGATGGCGGCCCACCGCGCTGTCCGCCATCGTCGCATCCTCGTCGCGCAGGACAGCTGCCACCAGGCCGGGTTCGTCCTCCTCGGCGACGGTCTCCAGGGTCTGCAGATAGTGGTCGAAGCGCCGGTGCTCTGCGGGCTCCTCGTCCAGATGCGGGCCGGTCATGCCGCCCTCCCTTCCGGCCGCTCGACGCGGTGGCCGCGTGTGATCCGGGCGCCTGCCCGGATCAGGGCGACGAGTTGTGGTGCGTTCACGGCCCACCGGGCGATGCTGCCACCCCGCACAGACATCGAACGACCCTTGAAACGACGAAGATCCCGCCCGATCTTGCGATCGGACGGGATCTCATCACCATTCCTGAGCTAACTCAAGAACAGTTGTGCGGTGGACCTGTGGGGATTTGAACCCCAGACCCCCTCGATGCGAACGAGGTGCGCTACCAGACTGCGCCACAGGCCCTTGCAACGAGTGAAACTCTAGCACCCCGACAGGGGTGCTCGGAAATCCGATCCGCGCTGGTCAGCCGAGTCGGTGTCGCAGCGGGCGGGTCAGGCGTCTCACTCGTTGGCCGCGCGGGGGCGGTCGTCGTCGCCGTACTGGTCGAAGAGCGGGGTCCGGCCCCGGTCGCGGGCGCGGCGGGACGGGGAGGAGCGCTGGCGGGGCGCCGGGTCCGCCGCGGGCTGCGAGGTGGCCGAGGGGGTGGGTTCGGCGGTGCTGGAGCGGGCCGCGCTCCAGGTCTCCGGGTTGCCGACCTCGATGCCGCCCGTGGCGCGCGGGGCGACCGGGGCGGTGACATAGGTCGGCAGCGGGACGGGGACGGGCTCCCAGCTGTCGCCCTGGACCCGGCCCCGCTCGCGTTGCTGGTCCACCCACTCCGCGTGGTCCGTCTGCTCGACCAGGGCGCGGCGGCCGGCCTCCTGCGGGGAGACCGTGGGGGCCGGCTCGGGAACGGGATGACGGGCCTCGGAGTCCTCGTCGGACTCGGTGGAAGCCGTCACGGCCGGCTGGTGGCGGCGGGGGCGGCTCTCGCGGAGCTGCTGCGCCGCGACCTCGGCCCGGCGCCGGTCCATGGTGAAGACGAACCTGCGCCGCTCCTGGACACGCAGATGCACGATGTACGTGCTCAACAGCACGGCGGGAACCGCGGGAGCCCAGAGGAAGCGGAGGCCGCCGACAGCGGCGACGACCGCGCCGAGCGTGAACCCGAGGAAAAGGATGACGGTGGTGCGTCGGCGGCGCGCGAGGACCTGAAGGCGCTGCGCACGCCGGGCACGCTCCGCGTCGATCCCGGCGGGGCGCGACCGCCGGGCGGGCACGGAGGCGGATGCGGGGCCGGAGGAGTCGACGGGGGGCGCGGGCCGTTCGCGGGCCGGACGCTTCTGCGCCGGGTGCTTTTGCGCCACGCGCTCCTGGGCGGGGTGCTCCGGCGTACGAGCCGGGTCGTGCACCCGGGCCTCGGTGTGCGCCGGAGGCGCGGAAAAGGCCCGGACGTCGGCGGAATCCATTCGATCCATGCCTGCGTCCGGGTCGGCGTCGGGCGCCGCCTCGTCGTCGGTGCGCTCCCGCAGCTCCTTGGCGTACCGGCGCTCCATCGCCGCACGTCCGGACAGCAGCCGGATGGCGGTGCTGAAGCGTTCCGTCGGACGGGCTTCGTTGAGCTCGTCCTGCCTGCGGAGCCACATCGGTACCAAGTAGGCGGCCCAGGCCCCGACAATGACTGCGTAGATCAGGCCGCTGCTGCTCACATCTCACACCGTAGAGGGGTTTGCGTGGAGGCATCCGCCAATTGGCCCGGTGTGTCGCACGATCCGGCTGATATCACGGACTTTTTTTGTGATTGTTCGGATCAACAGTCGGCGTTTGTGCGTTCGTTAGCGGTCGCTGGCCGATCAATTTCGAACACACATTTCATTTCGCACGGTACTCGGGACGCTCCGGACGCTCCGGACGCGCTCGGTGCCACCTCCGGAGGAGCCCGTCGGGCACCTCCTCCGCGGTCAGCGCGTAGATCAGATGGTCCCGCCAGCCGCCGTCGATGTGCAGATAGCGGGGCCGCAGCCCTTCCTCGCGGAATCCGAGTTTCTCCACGACCCGGCGGCTGGGCCCGTTCTCCGGGCGAATGCACACCTCGATGCGGTGCAGTCCGACCGCGCGGAAACAATGGTCGACGGCGAGGGCGACCGCGGTCGGCATCACACCCCGGCCCGCCACCTCCTGGTCCACCCAGTAGCCCACGTGACCCGAGCACATCGAGCCCCAGGTGATCCCGGCCACGGTCAGCTGACCGACGAGCCGGCCCTCGTACTCGATGGCGAACGGCAGCATCCGTCCGGCGTTGGCCTCGGCGCGCAGATGGCGGACCATCTGACGGTAGGTCGGGCGCTGCGCCACCGGGCCGCCGGGGGCGGGCGGCGGCACGGTCGCCTCCCAGGGGCGCAACCAGTCCCGGTTGCGCCGGTTGACCTCGCGCCACACGCGCTGGTCGCGCACTTTTATCGGCCGGAGGGCGACATCGCCGTCCATCAGGATCACCGGCCAGGTCGGGACGTTCAGCTCGGGCTCCCCGGTCGGGGGTGATCGCCGCCGCGGAGCTGGTCGACGGCGTGCACCAGGAGTCGGGTCAGGACAGCGAGCCCGTCGCGCACCCCGCCGGTGGAGCCGGGCAGATTGACGACGAGCGTGCGGCCGGCCACCCCCGCCAGACCGCGCGAGAGCGCGGCCGTGGGGACCTTGTCCCGGCCCTCGGCACGGATCGCCTCGGGGATGCCGGGGACCTCGTGGTCCAGGACGCGGCGGGTGGCCTCGGGGGTGCGGTCGGTGGGCGAGATGCCCGTTCCGCCGGTGGTCACGATGACGTCGTACGCGGCGGCCACTCCGGCCCGCAGTGCCTGCTCGACCGGGTCGCCGTCGGGGACGACCCGCGGCCCGTCGACCGTGAAGCCGAGTCCGGCCAGCGCCTCGGCGATCAGCGGTCCGCCCCTGTCGGCGTAGACCCCGGTGGAGGCGCGGTTCGACGCGGTCACCACGAGGGCGCGGTAGCCGGCGGAAGCCGGTTCGCGGGCGCTCACTCGTCCGCCCCGCCGGGCGCGGCGCGCCGGTAGTCGCCGGACTTGCCGCCCGACTTCGCCTCGACCCGGATGTCCGTGATCACCGCGGACTTGTCGACGGCCTTGATCATGTCGACGACGGTGAGCGCGGCCACCGAAACGGCGGTCAGGGCTTCCATCTCCACACCCGTGCGGTCCGTCGTCCTCACGGTGGCGGTGATCTCCACCGCGTCGTCGGCCACGCTCAGGTCGACCGTGACGCCGGAGACGGCGAGGGGATGGCAGAGGGGGATCAGCTCCGGGGTGCGCTTGGCGCCCATGATCCCGGCGATGCGCGCGGTGGCGAGGGCGTCGCCCTTGGGGACCCCCTCGCCCCGGAGAAGTTCGATGACACGCGGCGAGACGAGGACCCGGCCGCCGGCGCGGGCGACGCGCGCGGTGACGTCCTTCGCGGAGACGTCGACCATGCGGGCGGCCCCCGCCTCGTCGATGTGCGTCAGCCTGTTCTGCGTACTCAACTAACTCCGCCTAGCGGTAGGGCGCCGGTTGCCCCGGGTGCCGCACCGGGGGGTGCAGGTCCGGGGTCCGGGGGGTGTCCCCCGGAAGGCACAGCGGCAGATACCGTACCGCCACCGGGCGCCGTTCAGCGGAGCAGGATCACCTCGGTGTCCGCGCCGGGCCCGGCGGAGGTGACGTCCTCGGGCAGCACGATCAGCGCGTCCGCCTGGGCGAGCGCGGCGATCAGATGCGATCCGGAACCGCCGACCGGGGTGACGGTTCCTGCCTGGGCGTCGTACCGTCCGCGCAGGAACTGCCGTCTGCCGGCCGGTGAGGACAGCTCCTTGTCGGTGACCAGCGAGGCCCTGACGGTCGGGCGGTTCACATCCGGCAGGCCCATCAGGGTGCGGATCGCGGGCCTGACGAACAGCTCGAAGGACACGTAACTGGAGACCGGGTTGCCGGGCAGCGCCAGCAGCGGGGTGTGATCGGGGCCGATGGAGCCGAAGCCCTGCGGCTTGCCGGGCTGCATGGCGAGCTTGCGGAAGTCGACGCCGCTGCCCGGCTCCTCCTCGTCGCCCACCGAGGACAGGGCCTCCTTGACCACGTCGTACGCGCCCACGCTGACGCCTCCGGTGGTGACGACGATGTCGGCCCGGATCAGCTGGTCCTCGATCGTCGCCCGGAGCGTCTCGGCGTCGTCCGACACGGCGCCGACCCGGTACGCGATCGCTCCGGCCTCGCGCGCGGCGGCCGTCAGCGCGAAGCTGTTCGAGTCGTAGATCTGGCCGCCGGTCAGTTCCTCGCCGGGCTGGATCAGTTCGCTTCCGGTGGAGATGACGACGACGCGCGGCCGGGGCCGCACCTTCACCGTCGAGCGGCCGATCGCGGCGAGCAGGCCGATCTGGGGCGGCCCCACCACCGAACCGGCACTCAGCGCCAGATCGCCCGGCCGCACGTCGCTCCCACGGGCCCGGACATGGGCGCGGGCCTCGGCCGGGCGGTGGACGCGGACCTCGCCGCGCGCGCCCTCGGGGGCGTCGCTGTGGGCGCGCATCGTGGCGGCGGGGCCCTCGCCCGTACCGCCGTCGGTCCACTCGACCGGGACCACCGCCTCGGCGCCGGCCGGGAGCGGAGCGCCCGTCATGATGCGGGCGGCCTCGCCCGGCCCCACGCGCTGGCCGCCGAGCAGACCGGCGTCGCCCGCCGCGACGTCCCCGATGACGGTGAGGACCGCGGGGAACTCCTCGGTGGCGCCCTCCACATCGGCGACACGGACCGCGTAGCCGTCCATCGAGCTGTTGTCGAAGGGGGGCAGGGCGATCTCCACGACGACGTCCTCGACCAGGACGCAGCCCTGGGCCTCCGGCAGCTGCAGCTCGATGGGTTCGAGCGGCCTCACCGCGGCGAGGATGTCTTCCAGGTGCTCGTCCACCGACCAGATCGTGCTGCTCAAGGTGCTACATCTCCTCGGTGACGTAACTGCGGAGCCAGGTCCGGAACTCCGGGCCCAGATCTTCACGTTCGCACGCGAGTCTGACAATGGCACGGAGGTAGTCGCTCCGGTCACCGGTGTCATAGCGACGGCCCTTGAAGACCACGCCGTGCACCGGACCTCCGGCCTTCTCGTCCTCGGCCAGGAGCTGGAGAGCGTCCGTCAGCTGGATCTCGTCGCCGCGGCCCGGCTCGGTCCGGCGAAGTATGCCGAAGATCGCGGGGTCCAGGACGTAGCGGCCGATGATGGCGAGATTGCTGGGCGCGTCGGCCGGTTCGGGCTTCTCGACCAGTCCGGTGATCCGCACCACGTCACCCTCGGCGGTCGGCTCGACGGCCGCGCAGCCGTACTGGTGGATGAGTTCCGGCGCGACCTCCATCAGCGCGATGACGCTGCCGCCCTCGCGCTCCTGGATCTCCACCATGCGCGCCAGCAGCGGGTCGCGCGGGTCGATCAGGTCGTCGCCGAGGAGGACCGCGAACGGCTGGTCGCCGACGTGCGGGGCCGCGCACAGCACCGCGTGGCCGAGTCCCCTCGGGTCGCCCTGGCGGACGTAGTGCATGGTGGCGAGGTCGCTCGACTCCTGGACCCTGCGCAGCCGTTCGGCGTCGCCCTTGCGGGTCAGCGCCGACTCCAGTTCGTAATTGCGGTCGAAGTGGTCCTCCAGGGGACGCTTGTTGCGACCGGTGATCATCAGGACGTCGGAGAGCCCGGCGGCGACCGCCTCCTCGACGACGTACTGGATGGCAGGCTTGTCGACGACAGGAAGCATCTCCTTGGGAGTGGCCTTGGTGGCCGGCAGGAAGCGGGTCCCGAGGCCCGCCGCCGGGATGACAGCCTTGCTGATCCTGAGGTTCGACTGAGTCATGCGCAGAACCCTAACCGGCGCAGATGGGCGGAAGGTGAGCCTCCGGTTAACTTTGTACTTAAATATGCCGGTACGCGTGAGCTGGGGATGGCCTGTTGAACACAGAGATGTCCGCAAAGGCACTGTTGCGGAGCGACCTGCTCTCCGCACGACGCCTCCTGACCAGCGAGGACGCCGAACGGGCCGCAGCGGTTCTGGCCCGTCGCGCACTCGAACTCCCGGAGGTCGCCGGGGCCCGTACGGTCGCCGCGTATGTCTCGGTGGGGCGCGAGCCGGGCACCCGCGCCCTGCTGGACGCCCTGCGCACGCGGGGCGTACGTGTCCTGCTGCCGGTGCTCCTCGCGGACAACGACCTGGACTGGGCGCCGTACGAGGGAGCAGGCGGCCTCAGGAAGGCAGGTCGCGGGCTCCTGGAGCCCGACGGGGCACGGCTGGGCCCCGACGCCGTCCTTGACGCGGACGTGGTGCTCCTTCCGGGCCTCGCCGTGGACGGGCGCGGGATGCGGCTCGGCCGCGGCGGCGGAAGCTACGACCGGGTGCTGGCCCGCCTCGCGGCGGCCGGGGCCCACCCCGCGCTGATCGTGCTGCTGTACGACGCCGAGGTGACCGCGCGGGTCCCCGAGGAGCCGCACGACCACCCCGTGGACGCCGTGGTGACACCGGCCGGCCCACGGCGCTTCGGCGCGAGCAACAGCGGCAGCAAGGGCGACCGCGACGAGGGCAGCGACATCGACGGCCACTGAAGGCGCGGGGAAACCGGACGGCCCTCGGTGCTTCGGAAGATTCATCCCGAAGCACCGAGGGCCGGCTCCCGCTCGCGCTCCTACGGCTTCAGCGTCAGCGTGTCCTTGGTCGCCGCGGACACCGCGTTCGTCCCGAAGGACCAGTCGAGCAGTTCGCCGTTGACCCACTTGTCGGTCTGATCGGTGTAGTGCGCGCTGAACGCGTGACCGGAGGCGCCGGTCAGGTTGATCCAGCGGGACTTGTCCCAGTCCCCCACGTTGACGACCATCCGCATCGACGGGACCCAGACCACCTCGTAGCCGCCGGCCGCGTTCCAGCCGGTGGCGTTCACCGCGGCCTCGCCGCCGCCGAGGTTCCAGGGGCCCCGGTTGAGCGCCCGCTGGAGCAGTCCGGGCCCTTCCGTACCGAGGGTCTGGTTCTTCAGGGTCAGCTGGTGCAGCCGGCCCCAGCTCCAGGTGGTGATGTCCTTGCCGAGCTTGGCCGTCAGCTCCCAGCGCGCGTCCTCCATGGCACGGGCGAAGAGCTCCTCGCGGTTCTCGGTCGCCTTGTCCTTGCGGTTCGCCGGCGCCTTCCACCACGCGCTGTCCGGCTTGTCCATGAGGTTCGCGACCACCTGGTACCAGCGGTCACCGCCGTCCGGCTGAGCGGAGTCCGCGTCGCGCTGACCGCATTCGCGTACCAGCCTGTCCTGCTCGTCGACCGGACCCGAGCTCTTGGCCGGCGGCACGTTCAGGCACTCGCCCTCGACGCGCATCTCCTTGGGCAGCTTGTCGCCGAAGGCCAGCTTGAGGATGTTGCGCCAGACCGCGTTGAAGTACGCGGCGGCCGCGGAGTCGGCCTCCTGGGTGTAGTCCCAGCCCTCCAGCAGCTTCTGCGCCTCGCGGATGTCCTTGTCCGAGATGTTGATCTTCATCAGCTCGGGCACCAGCAGCGCGGCGATCTCGCTGGTGTTGTCCATCTGCATCTTCTGCATGTCTTCGGTCGAGATCTTCCCGCCGCCCTTGATCTTCGACTGGACGAGGTCGTTGATCCGCTGACTGCGGCTGCCGTAGCCCCAGTCCTTGGTGAGCAGGTACGGGTACGTGTCCTCGTCGATGACCGCCTGGTTGGCGGTGACGATGTAGCCGCGCTTCGGGTTGTACTCGTAGGGCAGCTCGTCGAAGGGGATCGGGTCCTTCTTCCAGCCGTACGCCGAGGACCAGCCGGGGCTGGGCATCGTGCCGTCACCGGAGGTGCGGACCGGGATCTTCCCCGGCGCCTGGTAGCCGATGTTGCCCTTGGTGTCGGCGTAGATGAGGTTCTGCGAGGGAACCTCGAAGTGCTCGGCCGCCGCACGGAAGGTGGCGAAGTCCTTGGCCCGGTTGAGCTCGAAGACGGCGTCCATGGAGTGGCCCGGCTCCAGCGCGGTCCACTTCAGGGCGACCCCGTAGCCGTCCGCCCGGTCGGGGGCGGCGTTGCTGACGGGGGCCTTCTGGCCGACCTTCTCCAGCTCGCTGCTGCGGTCGGAGACCAGCGGGCCGTTGTTGGTCTCGCGCACGGTGATGTGCCTGCTCCTGCCGCCGGCGACCTTGATGGTCTCCTCGCGGACGGTGAACGGCTTCACCTTGCCGTCGTACAGGTAGCCGTCGCCCGAGACCTTCTCCAGGAAGAGGTCGGTGACGTCGGCGCCCAGGTTGGTGAAGCCCCAAGCGATGTCCTGGTTGTGGCCGATGATCACGCCGGGCATGCCGGAGAAGGTGTACCCGGCGGTGTCGTACTTGCAGCTCGCCGAGACGGCGCGGCAGTGCAGCCCCATCTGGTACCAGAGCGAGGGCAGCTGCGGCGCCAGGTGCGGGTCGTTGGCCAGCAGCGGCTTGCCGGTGGTCGTGTACTGCCCCGAGACGACCCAGGAGTTCGACCCGATGCCGGTGCCGTTGGGGCCCAGCAGCGCGGGGATCTCGTCCAGGGTGTCGGAGAGCGCCCCGAGCTGGGCGGTGAGGCCCTCGGTGGCGCCTTCGGCCGTCGCCGAGCCGACGCCCTCGGAAGGCGTCGCCTCCGGATCGAACTTCCCGGTGACCGGGGAGATCCCGCCCTCGTCGACGATCGGCTTGTGCTTGTCGTACGGGTAGGCCGGGTACAGGTCCTTGATCTGGTCCTCTTCGAGCCGGCTGGTCATCAGCGAACGGTCGATCTCGTCCTGCATGTTGCCGCGCAGGTCCCAGGCCATGGCCTTCAGCCAGGCGACCGAGTCGACCGGGGTCCACTCGGTGGGCTCGTAGTCGTTGGTGAAGCCGAGGGCCGCGTACTCGACGGAGATCTCCTTGCCGTCGCGGTCCTTGAGGTAGGCGTTCACCCCGTCCGCATACGCCTGGAGGTTCTTCTTGGTGTCGTCGGACAGGACGGTGTCGTACTCCTCCTGCGCGATCTTGCGCCAGCCCAGCGTGCGCAGGAAGGAGTCCGTCTCGACCTGGCCGGAGCCGAACATCTCGGAGAGCCGGCCGGCCGTCATGTGACGGCGGACGTCCATCTCCCAGAAGCGGTCCTGCGCCTGGACGAAGCCCTGGGCGCGGAACAGGTCGGCGTCGGAGTCCGCGTAGATCTGCGGGATCCCGTAGCTGTCGCGCTTGACCTCGACGGTGCCGTCGAGTCCGGCGATCCGGACGGTCCCGCTGGTCTGCGGGTACGAGGCGCGCACGGTGGATACGGACCAGTACGCTCCGTAACCGACGCCCGCGACGAGCGCCAGCACCAGAACGATCACGATCAGGCGGGCGCGTCGCCTCTTCTTCTTGCCGGTCCCGCCGCCGGCGGTACCGGTGGAGCCGGAAGAGGCGGTTGTGTTGGCGGGCATCGCTGTCCTTCGAGGGGCAGGGTGGTCCTGGGAGTGCAGGAGCAACCATAGGCGCAGCGCCGGGGCCGGTCCGACGCGGTATCGGGATGGTTCGAATTGCGTAGCGATCGCACGAATGCTCGAACCCATCAAGAAAACGTTAAAGATTAGGTAAGGTAACGAAGTAACCCGCCGCCGGAAGTCGATCCGGCAGGCGTACGCAGGGAAGGACCGGCCACTGACTGTCCACACGCTCAACGAACTCCTGCTCGTCTGCTCGCTCGTCCTGCTCGTCGCGGTGGCGGCGGTACGTGTCTCGTCCCGCAGCGGGCTCCCCAGCCTGCTCCTGTACCTCGGCATCGGAATCGCCATGGGGCAGGACGGCTTCTTCGACGTCAAGTTCGACAACGCGGAACTGACGCAGGTCATCGGGTACGCGGCTCTGGTCGTGATCCTCGCCGAGGGCGGCCTCGGCACGAAGTGGAAAGAGATCAAACCCGCGCTGCCCGCGGCCGTCGTCCTCTCCCTCGTCGGCGTGGGCGTGAGTGTGGGCGTGACCGCGGCCGGGGCCCACTACCTGGTCGGTCTGGAATGGCGGCAGGCCCTGATCATCGGCGCGGTCGTCTCGTCGACGGACGCCGCCGCGGTCTTCTCCGTCCTGCGCAAGGTGCCGCTGCCCGCCCGCATCACCGGCGTCCTGGAGGCCGAGTCCGGCTTCAACGACGCCCCTGTGGTGATCCTGGTCGTGGCCTTCTCCACCGTCGGACCGGTCGACAGCTGGTACGTACTGGTCGGCGAGATAGCCCTGGAGCTGGCGATCGGCGCCGCAATCGGCATCGCCGTCGGCTGGCTCGGCTCGTACGGACTGCGGCATGTGGCCCTGCCGGCCTCGGGCCTCTACCCGATCGCGGTGATGGCGATCGCGGTGTCCGCGTACGCGGCCGGCGCGATGCTCCACGGAAGCGGATTCCTCGCCGTCTACCTCGCCGCGATGATCCTCGGCAACGCCAAGCTGCCGCACTGGCCCGCCACCCGCGGCTTCGCGGACGGGCTCGGCTGGCTGGCCCAGATCGGCATGTTCGTCCTGCTCGGACTGCTGGTCACCCCGCACGACCTGCTCGACGACTTCTGGCCCGCCGTCGTCGTGGGGCTGGTGCTGACCGTGGTGGCCCGGCCGCTGGAGGTCTTCATCTCACTGGCGCCCTTCCGGCTGCCCTGGCAGGAGAAGGCCCTCATGTCCTGGGCCGGGCTGCGCGGCGCGGTGCCCATCATCCTGGCGACCATCCCCATGGTGTCCGGGATCGAGGGCTCCACCCGGGTCTTCAACATCGTCTTCGTGCTTGTCGTCGTCTACACCCTCATCCAGGGACCGACCCTGCCCTGGCTCGCGAAGGCCCTCAAGATCGCCGAAGACCCCTCCGAGACGGCCGACCTGGGCATCGAATCGGCGCCCCTGGAACGGCTGCGCGGACATCTGCTCTCCGTGGCCATCCCCGCGAAGTCGAAGATGCACGGCGTCGAGGTCGGCGAACTGCGCCTGCCGGCGGGAGCGGCGGTGACGCTGGTCGTCCGGGAGGGCAAGAGCTTCGTGCCCGCACCCTCGACCGTGCTGCGCCGCGGCGACGAACTGCTGGTCGTGACGACCGACCCGGTGCGCGACGCGACCGAGGCGCGGCTGCGCGCGATCGGCGAGGGCGGCAAGCTGGCCGGCTGGCTGGGCGCCGGCGTGAACACCGGCGACGAGACCCTCACCGGCCCCCATGTGTCCCATACGCTCAAGGCAGTGAAGAAGCTGGGCAGGACGGAGGACGACAAGAAGCACAAGGGGCGGTCGCGCGACGCCACGGCGCACCACTAAGGGCGCGCGTTCGTCCACGGGATGCGCCTGGGTGCGCCTGGGCGCCCTGGGGCGAGCCGGGCCGGGTCTCGTCTCATCGACGCGGGGCGGGGCGGGGCGGACCGAGTCAGGTCGGGGCGCGGCGGGCCGATTCGCGCCTCGTCGGGGTCGGGGTCGGGGTCGGACAGGGGCAGGCACAGGCACAGGAGCGGCATGAACTGTGCCTGTAGCATGAAGGAAACCCAGATCGACCGATTTGATCCACCAACTCTGCCTGATGCAGAGCTGGCGCGACCGTATGGCGGTCGTGGCGTCCTCCGCCTCTGCTGCGAGCGCCCGGCATCTACCGCAGTTCCGCGCGAAGAGGACAGCTCTCGGCAGCTCCTGACCGGGTCCGCACCCACGTGCCGGCCCGTCCCGCAGGGGCACGGCCACCAGGCGGCAGAAAGGCATGGACCGTGGCGTCCACGGTCTCCGACCGCCCCGGATACGGGCAGTTGCTGCGCACCCCGGGTGCGTGGACCTTCCTCCTGCCGGGCTTCGCCGCGAGGCAGCCCTTCGCGATGCTGACCATCGGCATCGTCCTGCTCGTCCAGCACACCACCGGCTCGTACGGCAGTGCCGGCGCCGTCGCCGCCGTGACCGGCGTCGCGATGGCCCTGTTCGCCCCGCAGACCGGCAAGCTCGCCGACCGCTTCGGCCAGCGTGCCGTGCTGGTGCCGGGCGTCCTCGTGCACACGGCCTCCGTCTCGGGCCTGACCGCGCTGGCACTGGCGGACGCCCCGATGTGGGCCCTGTTCGCCGCTGCTGTTCCGACGGGCGCCTCCGTCCCGCAGATCGGCCCGATGGTGCGCGCCCGCTGGGCGGCCGTGCTCCGGGCGGCTCCGGGACGGGAGGCCTCGCCGCTGATGTCGACGGCGGCGGCCTTCGAGTCGGTGACGGACGAGTTCACGTTCGTCATCGGCCCGGTCCTCGCCACCGCGCTGTGCACCGGGGTGCATCCGGCGGCGGGACTGATCGCCGAGGCCGCCCTGACTCTGCTCGGCGGCCTGTTCTTCGCCGCACAGCGCGCCACTCAGCCCGCGGTACGCAACGCCGGGGCCGCGGAATCGCAGCGGCACACCTCCGCACTCGCCGTCCCCGGCGTACGCGTGCTCGCGGTGGCCTTCCTGGGGATCGGCGCGGTCTTCGGCGGAATGCAGGTCTCGCTGACCGCCTTCGCCGAGGAGATCGGCAGCCCCGGTGCGAACGGTCTGCTGTACGGGATCTTCGCGGCCGGCAACATGCTGGCCGGTATCGCCTGTGGCGCCATCGCCTGGAAGACCGGCCCGCGCCGCCGGCTGATCGCCGGATACGCGGCCCTGACCCTCACCGCGTCGGGCCTGTGGGCAGTGCACTCCATGCCGCTGCTCGCCGGGCTCGGGCTACTGGTCGGCCTCTCCATCGCGCCTGCTCTGATCAGTGGCTACACGCTGGTCGAGGCCCTGGTCCCGGGATCGGCGCGGACCGAGGCGTTCACCTGGCTGACAGGCGCCGTCGCGCTCGGCCAGGCGGGCGCGGTGACGGTGGCCGGCCGGCTCGCGGACGCACATGGCGCGAGCACCGGATTCCTGGTGCCGCTGGTGGGCACGGTGCTGGCGCTGGTGACCCTGGTGGCGCTGCGTTCGCGGCTCGTCCCGAAGGCTTCGGGACGGACCGTGGCACGTGGGATCGGTCACCGAGGGCCGGTCACGGTGGACTGATCCAGCGGAATAAGTCACTATGGAGCGTCGTTAGCACTCATCGAGTCAGAGTGCCAGGAGGATCAAGTGCCGACTTACCAGTACCAGTGCACCGAGTGTGGCGAGGGCCTCGAAGCGGTGCAGAAGTTCACCGATGACGCCCTCACGGTGTGCCCGAGCTGCAATGGACGCCTGAAGAAGGTGTTCTCGGCGGTCGGCATCGTGTTCAAGGGTTCCGGTTTCTACCGGAACGACAGCCGTGGCTCCTCGTCGAGCAGCACGCCGGCTCCCGCCGCGGCGAAGGCCTCCGGTTCCGGATCGTCGTCCTCGACGGGATCGGACGCGAAGTCGTCGTCCTCGTCGACGGCTTCCTCCTCCGGTTCCTCCAGCTCTTCCACGGCGTCTTCTTCGTCGTCCTCCGCTTCCTCGTCCTCGTCGAGCGGTTCGTCGGCCGCCTGAGGGGCCTGTCCGACCGTTTCGCCTGGCTTCCACCGGGACCCCGCCGATCCACTCGGCGGGGTCCCGGCGTTTTCGGCGGCCACGTCATCGCCGAGCACCGTGCTTTCCGGCCGCCCGCACCGAACGCCGGACCTTTCACGGCCGCCCCGACCACTCGCCGGGTCAAACGCCTACTGTGACCGCATGGTTAACGCAGAGATCGGTGTGATGGGCGGTTCGGGGCTGTACTCCTTCCTGGAGGACGTCACCGAGGTTCGCGTGGAAACCCCTTACGGAGCGCCGAGCGACTCCGTCTTCCTCGGCGAGATCGGTGGCCGCCGGGTCGCCTTCCTCCCCCGTCACGGACGCGGCCACCATGTGCCGCCGCACCGCATCAACTACCGCGCCAACCTGTGGGCGCTGCGCTCGGTCGGCGTACGCCAGGTGCTCGGCCCGTGCGCGGTGGGCGGGCTGCGGCCGGAGTACGGGCCGGGGACGCTGCTCGTGCCCGACCAGCTCGTGGACCGTACGAAGACCCGTGTCCAGACCTTCTACGACGGGGAGACCCGGGCGGACGGGACAGCGCCGAACGTGGTGCATCTGGGTTTCGCGGACCCGTACTGCCCCGAGGGGCGCAAGGTCGCCCTGGCGGCGGCCCGGGGAAGGGACTGGGAAGCGGTGGACGGCGGGACACTCGTGGTCGTCGAGGGGCCGCGCTTCTCGACGAGGGCGGAATCGCGGTGGCACGCGGCGATGGGCTGGTCGGTGGTCGGGATGACCGGACACCCCGAGGCCGTGCTCGCCCGTGAGCTGGGCCTCTGCTACACGACGATGACGCTGGTCACGGACCTGGACGCGGGCGCGGAGGCCGGCGAGGGAGTCTCCCACGACGAGGTGCTCCAGGTGTTCGCGGCCAATGTCGACCGGTTGCGCACGGTCCTGTTCGACGCGGTGGCGGCGCTGCCCGCCGAGGCGGACCGGGACTGTCCGTGCGCACGTGCGCTGGACGGGATCGACACGGGGATCGAGCTGCCGTAGGCGATCAGTTACTGGCGGGCCCCTCAAGCGAGTGAGGGAGTTGTCCACATCGTGGGGGCCGTCCACAGGGCTCAGCGGGAATCTCGCGGGTGATGGATCGTGGGTGCTGTCCGGCCGATCTTCTTCGACCGGACAGCACCCACGATCCGATTCTCCGAACTCCCTCACCGCAGGCGGTGTTTGCCATGTCCCCGTACGGCCCCTCCACCTCTTCGCTGTCCACCTCTTTGCTCTCTGCCTCTTCGCTCTCTGCCCGTTCGGCCTCCTCCCCCTCGCTCTCCTCCCCCTCGCTCTCCTCCCCCTCGCTCTCCTCCCCCTCGCTCTCCTCCCCCTCGCTCTCCTCCCCCTCGCTCTCCTCTCCCTCGCTCTCCTCTCCTTCGGCCTTCTCTCCTTCGGCCTCAGCGTCGCCGCCCTTACCGACGCCAGCACCGCCACCTTGCGGGGTGCCGGCGTTTCCCCCGCTGCGGGTGCGCGGGGGCGGTGGACACCGGCTGTGGCGAGCGGTGTGGCGGCAGCGGCGGGCGATGGCCGCAGGGCTGGCGCTGACGGCTGCGGCGCTGGCCGCTTCGGGGCTCGGCGGGAGCGGGCCCGGTAGCGGCAGCGGCGACAGGACCGGCGGGGGTCATGGTGCGACCGGAACGGCAGGGACGGCAGAGCGGGCCCAGCACCACGTTGCGCCGCCGCCCCGGCTGGTGTCCGCGCCCGTCCGGATCGCGGATGCGGCAACCGTCCGGCTGCTGCGTCCGGGCGACCGGGTCGACGTGATCGCCTCCGAGGGGGCCGGATCCGGCTCCCGGGTGCTGGCGAAGGGTGCGCGGGTGACCCAAGTGCCTTCGGCGTCCATCGAGGGCTCCACTGAGAACGGGGCACTGATCGTGCTCTCCGTGCCACGAGCGACGGCGACAGCACTGGCCGGTGCGGGAATCTCCGCAGGATTTGCGGTGATCCTGTGTTGATTCGCACTGACGAACTATCACGTCACCTTGCATTCATCGCGTATGGGGTGGAGCACCCATGTCCTGTCGTAGGTTGCGAAAAAGTTCGCTCCTCTTACGACATGGACGAAGGACGGCTCACGCGTGAGCGAGAAGAAGAAGGTCAGCCTGCTGGACGGCTTCAAGGCCTTCCTGATGCGCGGCAACGTGATCGATCTGGCGGTCGCCGTCGTCATCGGCGCCGCGTTCACGAACATCGTGAACGCCATCGTCAAGGGCGTGATCAATCCGCTCGTCGGTGCGCTCGGCACCAAGGATCTGGAGAGCTACAGCTCCTGTCTGAAGGGCCCCTGTACGACGGACCCGAACACGGGCGAGGTGACCGAGGGTGTCCGGATCCTGTGGGGTTCGGTGCTCAGCGCCACCCTCAGCTTCCTGATCACCGCTGCAGTCGTCTACTTCCTGATGGTGCTCCCGATGGCGAAGTACCTCGCCAGGCGGGCCGCCATGCAGGCGGCGAAGGAGGGTGTGCAGGAGACGATGGAGGTGAGCGAGCTGGAGGTCCTGAAGGAGATCCGCGACGCGCTGATCACACAACGCGGCGGCAGCGGCAGCGGCGATGTGAGCGGCAGCAGCACCGCCGACGGCCGGAGCGGCGGCGCGTGGGACGGAGACCGTGGCGAGGGCCCGGGGCGTGGCCACCAGGACTAGGGTCCCGGACCGGGCGTGGCCGGGCTCAGACGTGGTGCGGCGGCTTCTCGTCGAGGAACCTGGCCAGGTCGGCGGCGCTGCCGCCGGCCGGGGCCCGCTCGCCCCATCCCCGGTCCGTATCGTCCGCGGACTGCTGGTCCAGCGGATCGTCGAAGATCAGTACCGGCTTGGGCTTGGGTTGGGCCGACGGGTTCGGCTTCGCATCGCGCGGTCCGGAGGCGGGGGCGGTACTCATACCTCCAGGGTACGACCGCCCCGCAGGTGCGCGGACGCCCCGGCGTGCGCCCCGGTGTCAGGGCGGGACGCCGGGGCGGGGGTCAGCGGTCCTTGGGGTCGAGCCACCAGAGTCCGAGGACGACGAGGAACGACAGGCAGAGGAATCCGGCCCCCCACCAGGCGGTACCGGTGTTGCCCTCCATCCATTCGTCGATGACGACCGTGAGTCCCCAGAGCTGCCCGATGACGACGGTCATGGCCAGGGTCAGCCGTGCCGTCAGTTTCGAGGACCGCTCCGGTTCCTGATCGGTGCCGGCTCCTGGTCCCGGCCCGGTGTGACGGACGCGGGGGTCGCCGTAGCCACTGGTGGACCGGATCTGCGGGTAGCGCTCGTGGACGGGCCGGTTGAGTTCGGGCCGTGCGCTGCCCGGGTGGTACTCCGGGTAGTTCGGACCGCTGGGCTGCTGGGCGTCGCTCATGTCCGCCTGCCGGAGGTCTGGGGCTCGGTGACCCCGGTAAGGGAAGCGCCGGTGGCCCCGGTACGGGAGGTGCCGTCGGCTCCGGGGGCTTCGGGGGCTTCGGCGCCCCCGCGGACTCCGGGGCAGCCGATCCGGGAGGCGAGGTCCGGGCGGTCGTCGCCGAGCTGGCGGCACAGCCCATGCTCGATGCTCTCGCCGGAATGGGTGGTGCCGACCGCCCAGATACTCCCGTCCGTCTGCTCGGTGAGGACCACCTTGGGCAGTCCGCGGGGTGGCGGTCCGGCCGTGACCTCGCCGGTGCGGGCATCGAAGACGCCCTCATGACAGGGGCAGTACAGCTCGCCTTCGGAGCCCCGGTCCTTGCGCCAGAGCACGGCGCAGGCCAGATGCGTGCAGATCGCCGAATACCCGACGAGGGTGCCGTCATCGAGTCGTACGGCGACGGCCTTGTCCTCCTCGTCGGGATAGCTGAAGGCAAGGGACTCCCCGGGCAGCAGCTGGGAGCCGATCCTCTTCGGCGCGGGCGCCTTGCTGTCGTCGGGGTCGCCGTGGCGCGGGAGCATGCCGCCCGCGACACCGAGCCCGCCGACGGCAAGACCGCCGGAGACGGTGGCGACGATGCGGAGGTAGTCCCGGCGGGTGGTGAGGGAGTCCGCGGCGATCCGGTCGTGCAGGGCTTCGCGAGGGTCGCCGGAGGACGGCCGGCGCGGCTCTCCCGAGGACGGCAGACGGGGGTCGCCGGAGGACGGCCGGCGCGGGTCTCCGGAGGGCGGCTGTTCGGTGACGCTCATCGGCGGACGTCCTTCCCGTTGATCTCCACGACGGGCAGGCCGCCCGGCACCGGCCACTGGACGCGGTCGGCGGGGACGACCATGGCGACCCCGGTACGGACCTCGGTCTCACCGAAGACGAAGGTGTCGGCGACCTGGACTCCGGGGCGCTCGGCCTGGAGCTCCTCGACGGTTCCGTAGAAAAGTGCTCCGGTCGGGCAGACGGTGGCGCACATGGGGGCGAGGCCGTAGGCGGTGCGGTCGTAGCAGAGGTTGCACTTCATCTGCAGCTTCGCCTGGAGGTCGATCTTCGGGACACCGAAGGGGCAGGCGTTGACACAGTTGGCGCAGCCGATGCAGCGGGTGGTGTCCGCCTGCTGCACGACCCCGTCCGCGGTCACCAGGATCGCGTCGGCCGGGCAGACCTCGGCACAGGGGGCGACGGGGTCCTCACAGTGCATGCAGACCGTGGGAAGGGAGGCGACGGACTGGCCCTCGTCGGTGTAGTCGAGGTGGATCATCGACTTGCCGCGGTGGGAATCGCATTCCCGGCAGGCGGAGACACAGGCCTGGCAGCCGATGCAGCGTCCCGGGTCGATGAAGATCGTTCTGCCCATCATGCGGGCATCAGCTCCTTTCCGAGGTGCCACGGCCCTGCGGGGACGTGGGCGGCAACGGGTCCGTACGGGAGACCTGGGCCTCCGGGTAGGCGACGTGGCCCGGCGCCACCGGGGGTGCGGGTACCTCGTCGATCCTCTCGGCGTGCTCGATGCGGCAGGCGCACACCTTGTACTCGGGGATCTTGGAGCGGGGGTCCAGGGCGTCGATGGTCAACGCGTTGGCGGCCGTGGGGACCGGCCAGTGGTACGGGATGAAGACGGTGTCGGGGCGGATCGCCTCGGTGACCAGGGCGGGGAAGACCTCGCTGCCGCGCCGGGTGACGACGCGGACCGGTTCACCGTTGCGGAAGCCGTGGGAGGGGTGGACCTCGACCCAGGGGCGTGGTGTCTGTTCCACGAGGCCGCCGAGACGACGGGTCTGGTTGCCGGAAAGGAAGTGCGCGACGGTGCGACCGGTAGTGAGGGACATGGGGTGGTCGTCGTCGTACGGGTCCATCGGCAGGTGCCATTCGACGACCTGCATATGGATCTTGCCGTCGGGGTGGTAGGTCCTGCCGTCCTCGAAGAGCCGGGGGGTGCCGGGGTGGTCGGCGGAGGGGCAGGGCCAGGCGATCCCGCCGGTCTCCTCCAGCCGTTCGTAGGTGATTCCGTAGTAGTCGTTGACGGTGCCGGCGGAGGCGATCCGCAGCTCGTCGAAGACCTCCCGGGAGTCGGCGAAGGAGAATTTCTCGCCCGCGCCAAGACGTCGGGCGAGCTCGCACATCACCCAGGTGTCGGTCCGTACGCCGGGAGGCGGGTCCTGGGCCTTGTTGTGCTTGACCACCCGGGCCTCGGCGTTGGCCATCACCCCGTCGTCCTCGGCCCAGGTGGTGACGGGGAAGACGACATGGGCGTTGGCAGCGGTCTCGGAAAGGAAGAAGTCGAATTGAGCATGGAACTCAGCGGTGTCGTACCCCTCCTTGACCACTTGGTAGTTGGGCAGGGACACGAAGGGGTTGTTGCAGATTCCGATCAGTCCGCGGATCTCGCGGCGCTGCATCTGCCAGACCATTTCCATCATCGAGGTTCCGGCGGGCGGGAGTTCGGACTCCTCGATGCCCCAGATCTCGCAGATCTGCCGGCGGTGCTCCTCGTTCATGATCGAGCGGCCGCCGGGCAGCAGGTCGGACTTCTGGCCGTGCTCGCGGCCGCCCTGTCCGTTGCCCTGGCCGGTGATGGTGCCGTAGCCGGCGCCGGGCTTGCCGATGTGTCCGGTGGCGGTGCAGAGGTTGATCACGGTGAGGCAGTTCTCGACGCCCTGCGAGTGGTGCTCGATGCCGCGAGCGTGCCAGGCCATGGCCTTGGGGGCGCGGGCGAAGGTGCGGGCGACCTGGACGATCTGCTCGGCGGGGACGCCGCAGATCTCGGCGGCCCGGGACGGCGGGTACTCCGCGACCTTGGCCTTCACCTCCTCCCAGCCGGTGGCGTGGGCGGCGAGATAGGCCTCGTCGGTGAGGCCTTCCTCGATGACGACGTTGAGCACGGAGTTGAAGAACGCCGAGTCGGTCCCGGGCTTGAGGGCGACATGGATGTCGGCGGTCCGCGCGATGGCCGTCTCGCGCGGGTCGACGACGATCAGGCTGGCGCCGCGGTCCCGGGCGCCCCACACGTACTGGGTCATCACGGGGAAGCACTCGCCGACGTTGGAGCCCGCGATCAGCAGGCAGTCGGTGAGCAGGATGTCCGAGAAGGGATTACCCGCCCGGTCGATACCGAAGGCGAGCTTGTTGGCGCCCGCCGCGCTGACCATGCAGAGACGGCCGTTGTAGTCGACGTGCCGGGTCTTGAGGGCGACCCGGGCGAATTTGCCGACCAGATAGGTCTTCTCGGAGAACAGGCTCGCTCCGCCGAGCAGTCCGAAGGCGTCGTTGCCGTAGGTCTGCTGGATGCGTTTGATCTCGGCGACGGTGAAGTCGAGCGCCTCGTCCCAGGAGACCTCCCGGAACTCCTCGTCCCGGGAGCGGCGCATGAGCGGTGCGGTGAGGCGGTCGGGGTGGTTGACCTGCTGGTACGCGTTGATGCCCTTGGGACACAGGCGCATCCGGTTGATGTCGTGGTTGCGGGGTTCGACACCGAAGACCTTGCCGCCGCGGTCGACGCGCAGATACATCCCGCACTGCACCCCGCAGAAACAGCAGTGGGTGGGGACGAGCGTTTCACCGTTCTGGTCGGCGTGCCACTGGTCGGCGGGGATGCCGCCGGCGTCGCGGAAGGCGCGGGTGCCGGGCGGGGCGAGGGAGGGGTCGAGGGGGACGACCGCACGGGTGTCGGCCGCTCGCGGATCCGCGGTCACTTGAAGCCCTTCTTCACCTGGGAGAGATAGGCGCTGCCGCGCAGCACCCGCTTGCAGCGCGGGCAGTACTCGGCCCACTGGTCGAAGTCGAGGCTGAGGTCGCGCATGGTGCCGCGGAGGTTGTCGACGTAGGGGGCGGTGTCGATGGGTTCCTCACAGCGCCGGCAGCTGAAGACCTCCTGGTCCTGCCGGCCGGTGTACTTGAACAGCTGCATGCCGACGGCGGCGGGGCGTTGGACGATGTGGAAGAACTTCCCGAAGGGGATGTAGATGAGGGTGAAGACGACCGAGACCATGTGGAGGATCGCCAGGAACTCGTATCCCCCGCCGTGCAGGAAGATCGACGAGAAGGTGAGGAGCAGCCCCGTCACGGAGATGACGATCAGGGCGATGAGGGGCACCAGGTCGTAGCCGAAGCGCTGGCCGGTGATGGCGCCGCGGTCCTTCATCCGGCGCCACAGGAAGTAGGAGGCGCCGGGGATGACGAGGACGGCGGCGATGTCGAGGCCGTGGAACATCAGCCAGCCGAGGAAGTCCAGGGAGTCGAATCCGATGATCTTGAAACCCCAGATACGCATCTCGTAGCCGGGTCCGGACCCGGTGCCCGAGGTGAAGGTGAACCAGCCCCAGGTCAGCGGGAAGGTGATCAGCGAGGCGAGGATGCAGCCCCAGAAGATCAGCTGGTGGGCGGCCCAGCGGGCGTGCGAGCGGGCGCCGAGGAACTTCTGGAAGCCGAGGTAGGTGGCGATCATCTTCGGCAGGGCGGTGGGCGCCTTACGGAAGTTCTCGGCCGAGAAGAGGCTCCCCCAGCCCTTCTTGAACAGCCGTCGGGCACCGGGGGCGGAGACCCAGACCGTGTAGCGGTAGGCGACGCCGAAGGCGAGGAAGACCGTGGCCACGGCGTACGGCAGCAGCGCGGAGTCGAAGTTCTCCAGGAACCTGCTGCCGAGCACGATGGCCACGATCAGCAGGAGGGAGACGATCACGCCGACCGCGGTCGCGCGGGCGGTGACGGACCGGGGGACGGCGGAGCCGGAGCGGGCGGACCCGTCGGAGGCCGGCGGGTCGACGGTCACGCCGGAGGAACCGGTGTGCTCACCGGGGGCGGGCTGTGCCGCTGAGGCAGAGGCTTCTGGTGGCTCGGTCACCCCGTCAGCGTAGGACCGTATGTGGAGGTTAGTCCTGTTTTATGGCCCTACGGGGTGAGCGCGTCGCGGCGCGGCGGCATCCTCCGTCGCCCGGCACGCCCCTTGTACCCGACGGGCCCGGCCACGCCCCTGCCGGCCAGCTCACACGGCGTGCAGTCCGTGCGAGGCGAAGATCTCGCGGGCGGTGGCGACCTGCCCGGGGGTGGGCGACGGAGTGTCATGAAGGGTGAACGGCTTGCCCAGGGCCTGCCACTTCGCCTCGCCGAGCTTGTGGAAGGGGAGGACGTCGACGCGTGAGACGTTGCCGAGCGAGGCGGCGAAGGCCGCGACCCCGTCGACGTTGGCCGGGTCGTCGGTCAGGCCCGGGACCAGCACGAAGCGGACGTGCACCTCCTTGCCGATACCGGCGAGACGGTGGGCGAAGTCCAGGGTGGGCTCCAGTGGCCGGCCCGTGACCTTGCGGTAGGTGGCTCGGTCCCAGGACTTGATGTCGAGCAGGACCAGATCGGTGTCACGCAGCAGCGCGTCGGTGGCGCGGCTGCCGAGAAAGCCGGAGGTGTCGAGTGCGGTGTGCAGCCCGAGCTCGTGCTTGAGGCGGTGCAGCAGCTCACCGGTGAAGACGGGCTGCAGCAGGGGTTCGCCGCCGCTGACGGTGGCTCCGCCACCCGCCGCGTGGATGAACGTCGTGTACTTGGCCGCCTCGGCCACCATGTCGTCGGCCGAGACGCGGGTGCCGCTGCGCATCCGCATGGTGTCCGGGTTGTGGCAGTAGAGGCAGGTCAGCGGACAGCCGGCCAGGAAGGTGACGAAGCGGGTGCCGGGGCCGTCGACACCCGTCGACAGGTCCCAGGAGTGGACCGAGCCGGAGACCGCCCGCCGCGTGACCGCCCCCGCCGGGGTGGCAGGAGCGGACACGGGGCCGGGACCAGGACCGGGCGCGAGGACAGTGGGGGAGGCGGGGATGTCGGTGCTGTCGAGGAGGACGGCCATGACGGGACCTTCTTCGCGGAGGGTCTGCGGCCGGCTGGGCCGCTGGGGGTGGTGCGCGCGGCACCGGGGCCGTACAGGGATGGGCCGCCCGGCGCCGCGCGGTTCGAAGGGGCACGGGGCCGGCGCTTCGGCCGGCCCCGGCCGGGATTCAGAGCGAACCGTGGAAGGTGCGGTGGATGACGTCGAGCTGCTGTTCACGGGTCAGCCGTGTGAAGTTGACCGCGTATCCGGAGACCCGGATCGTCAGCTGCGGGTAGTTCTCCGGGTGCTCCATCGCGTCCTGGAGGGTCGCCCGGTCGAGGACGTTGACGTTCATGTGGAAGCCGTCGCTCGCGGTGAATCCGTCCAGCACGCCGGCGAGGTTGTGGACGCGTTCCTCGGGGGTCCGCCCCAGTGCGTCGGGCGTGATGGTGTTGGTCAGCGAGATGCCGTCCTCCGCGTCGTCGTACGGCAGCTTGGCGACCGAGAGGGCGGAGGCGACGTATCCGTGCGCGTCGCGCCCGTTCATCGGGTTGGCCCCGGGGGCGAACGGGGCGCCGGAGCGGCGGCCGTCCGGGGTGTTGCCTGTCTTCTTTCCGTAGACCACGTTGGAGGTGATCGTCAGCACCGACTGGGTGTGCACCGCGTCGCGGTAGGTGGGGTGCTTGCGGATCTTCTCCATGAAGTCGTGGACGATGCCGCGCGCGAGGGCGTCGGCCCGTTCGTCGTTGTTCCCGTACGCCGGATAGTCACCCTCGATCTCGTAGTCCGTCGCGAGTCCGGTCTCGTCGCGGATCACCTTCACCCGGGCGTGCTTCACGGCGGAGAGCGAGTCGGCGGCGACCGAGAGGCCGGCGATGCCGCAGGCCATGGTGCGCAGGACCTCCTGGTCGTGGAGGGCCATCTCCAGGCGCTCGTACGCGTACTTGTCGTGCATGTAGTGAATGACGTTCAGGGCGTGCACGTAGGTCCTGGCCAGCCAGTCGAGCATCGCGTCGTACCGCTCGGCCAGGGTGTCGTAGTCCAGGTAATCACCGGTGACGGGCTCGAAGCCCTCCACCACGACCTTGCCCGTGAGCTCGTCGCGGCCGCCGTTGATCGCGTACAGCAGCGCCTTGGCGACGTTGACGCGGGCGCCGAAGAACTGCATCTGCCTGCCGGTCGCCATCGCGGAGACACAGCAGGCGATCGCCGTGTCGTCCCCGTACTTCGGGCGCATCAGATCATCGGACTCGAACTGGAGCGCCGAGGTGTCGATGGCCACCCGCGAGGCGAACTCCTTGAAGCCGGCCGGCAGCCAACGCGACCAGAAGACGGTGAGGTTCGGCTCGGGGGCCGGGCCGAGGTTGTAGAGGGTCTGGAGGGCGCGGAAGGTCGTGCGGGAGACGAGCGGGCGGCCGTCCTCGCCGATGCCGGCCATCGACCAGGTGACCCAGGTGGGGTCGCCGCTGTACAGCTCGTTGTACTCCGGCGTGCGCAGGAAGCGGACGACGCGGAGCTTGATGACGAAGTCGTCGATGAACTCCTGCGCCTGCTCCTCGGTGATCACCCCGCGCTCGATGTCGCGCTGGAGGTACACGTCGAGGAAGTTGTCGATCCGGCCGATCGACATGGCCGCACCGTTCTGCTCCTTCACCGCACCCAGGTAGCCGAAGTACAGCCACTGCACGGCCTCGCGGCCGGTGCGGGCGGGGCCGGAGATGTCGTAGCCGTACGAGAGCACCATCGACTTGAGCTCGTTCAGGGCCTTGATCTGCTCGGAGACCTCTTCGCGGTCCCGGATGACGTGCTCGGTCGGCCACTGCCCGCCGAGCGCGGCCTTGTCCGCCTCCTTGGCGGCGATCAGCCGGTCGACGCCGTAGAGCGCGATGCGCCGGTAGTCGCCGATGATCCGGCCCCGGCCGTAGGCGTCCGGCAGGCCGGTGATGATCCCGGCGGAGCGGCAGGCGCGGATCTCGGGGGTGTACGCGTCGAAGACGCCCTCGTTGTGGGTCTTGCGGAGATGGGTGTAGATCTCCTTGACCTCGGGGTCGGCCTCGTAGCCGTACGCGTGGAGGGCGCCCTCGACCATGCGCCAGCCGCCGTTCGGCATGATGGCGCGCTTGAGCGGGGCATCGGTCTGGAGGCCGACGATCAGGTCCAGGCCGGCGTCGATGTAGCCGGGGCGGAAGGCGTCGATCCGGGACGGTGTGCTCACGTCCACGTCGTGCACGCCCCGGGCGATCTCGTCCGGGAACATCGCGAGGAGCTTCTCCCAGACCGCGGTGGTGCGGGCGGTCGGGCCGGCGAGGAAGGAACTGTCGCCCTCGTAGGGCGTGTAGTTGTGCTGGACGAAGTCACGGACGTCGATCGCGTCGCGCCACAGTCCGCCCCTGAAGCCGTCCCAGGCCCCGCTGTCCGTGGTCGCCTCTGCCGCAGTCGCCGTCATGGCCCGCACCTTCCTTCGTCGTCCACGCGTCTTCTTCGCCGCTGCGTCCATTGCACTCCCGATCGCCGCGCCCGGCGGCCCGCATTGGTCCTCGGCGCAGGACCGTTGGTCCCGTCGGTTGCCGGTGCGGACCGCGCATACACCGTCCGAGCTGGGCGTTCTTCCGGGACTTTGGACCATCGTTCGCTTGTGAAATCATTCACAAGAATTTTCACGCACCCTGCTTCCCCCTGCCGCGCGGCGGGTACGTTCACGACGCACACCCCCCGGAACAGCCAGCCACCCCCACCACGAGGAGCACCGGATGACCGGCCAGGACACCCCAGCCCCCACGCCGCCCACCTCCGCACCGGCACCGCGCCGGAGGGACGCGTTGACCGATGTCGCCGGACTTCGCGTCGGCCATGCGCGGGTCGCGGGCGAGGGGGCACTCAGCGGCACCACCGTGGTTCTCGCGCCCGAGGGCGGCGCGGTCGCGGCCGTCGACGTACGTGGCGGCGGACCCGGCACCCGCGAGACGGACGCGCTGGATCCGCGCAACCTGGTGCAGCGCATCGACGCCGTGGTCCTCACCGGCGGCAGCGCGTTCGGCCTGGACGCGGCATCCGGGGTGATGGCCTGGCTGGAGGAGCGGGGACGCGGCGTGCGGGTCGGCGCCGATCCGGCCCAGGTGGTTCCGGTGGTCCCGGCCGCCTGCGTCTTCGACCTGGGGCGGGGCGGCGACTGGCACGCCCGGCCGGACGCCGCGACCGGCCGGGCGGCGGTGGAGGACGCGGCGCGCACGGAGCCGGGGGCCGAGGTCGCCGAGGGCTGCGTCGGCGCGGGGACGGGTGCGGTCGCCGGACAGCTGAAGGGCGGGGTGGGCACGGCGAGCGTCCTGCTGCCGTCCGGGATCACCGTCGGCGCCCTGGCGGTGGTGAACGCCGCGGGCTCCGTGCTCGATCCCCGCACGGGGGTGCTGTACGGGGAGTACGGCGGTGCCGAGCCGGCCGTCGCGCCCGCGCAGGAGGTCCACCGGGCGGCGCGACAGCGCCTGGCGGAGGCGCACGACGCAGACGCGCGCCCCCCGCTCAACACCACGCTCGCCGTCGTCGCCACGGACGCCGAACTCGGCCGTGCCCAGGCGCAGAAGCTCGCGGGGACGGCGCACGACGGGCTGGCGCGCGCCATCCGGCCCGTACATCTGATGACCGACGGGGACACCGTCTTCGCCCTGGCCACCGGTGGGCGAACACTCGACCCGTCGGACCCGCTCGCGCTCAACGACCTGCTGGCGGCGGGCGCGGAGGCGGTGAGCCGGGCCATCGTGAAGGCCGTGCGAGCCGCCACGGGCATCAACGGCCTTGACGGCGGCGGCACATACCTGGCGTACAGCGATCTCTACGGCACACCGAGGCAATCGCCCCCGTCACCGGACAATAGGGTGCACAGCACCGACTCGGCTCCGGCGTAAGGGAGTTCGGGCACAAAGAGGGAACCTTCTGCGTGCGCCGTACGTTTTTCTCCAACCCCGGTCACGATGTCAGACCCAGGGACTACGTTGAGCACGCATCAAGTCACACGCGGCGACGGCCTGGAGACAGCACCTTGAGCGATCCGTACGAGACAACCGAGCAGCACCTCGATCGACTCCTGCGACGTGCTCTGAACTCTTTCGACCTGCCCGACAGTACGGTCGATCGGCTCGGCACCGCGCTCGCCCACAGCAGCTGCCTGCACTCCTCGCACCACAGTTCCACCCTGCACCGCGAGACCTACCGGCACACCTACCTGCTGGCGGACGGCACGGCGCTCAGCCTGTGGGAGCTCGTGCACTGCGGTCCGCGCGACACCGCGGCCCCCGGACACGCCACGCAGTCGGCGCCCCAGCAGTACGAGCTGTACGACGACGAGGCCGACGCCCACGTCGCGGCGGCCCGGCTGACCGGCGGCTTCTGTGACGGCCCGGTCTTCGGGCACGACGGGCCGCAGGCCGACCTGGAGATACTCGACGCCCTGATGGCGGCGCCCCCGGCCCCGCTGCCCCGGATGTACGCCCCGGACAACTCGGCGGACCACGCCCGCCGGGTCCTGCGCCGCGCGGAGAACCGTGACGTGCCGGGCAAGGCGACGGCGCTTCTGCTGCGTTCGGCCTTCGCCCACCACATCACCCAGGTCTTCGGGCGGCAGTGCCGGGTCGACGGACGGGACGCGGGGTTCACGCTGTACGAGCACGCCTTCCTGCTGCTCGACGGCAGGGAGACGAGCCTGTGGGAGGTCGAGCACACGGCGACGCCGGACGGCCGTCACATGTGCGAGGTGTACGGCGACGAGGACGCCGCGCGCGGCGCGATGGAGAGCCGAAGCCGCATCTGCTGACGCCGCGCCCGCCCGGTCCGTGCCCGAAACCCCGGCCCCGGCCGTGCCCGGACCCCAGGGCCGTCCGTGCCCGGACCCCCAGAGCCGTCCGTGCCCGCGCCCCCGGCCCCGGACGCGACCGTGCCCGCACCCCGGGGCCGGGGTGCGGGCACGGTCACACGCTTCCGCTTCCGCTTCCATATCCACCAAGCCTGGCGCTTCAGCCTTCGCCGTGCCCCAAGCCTCACGCCTGCTCAGTGCGTCAGCACCGGCTCCTTGGCAGGTTCACCGGCGGTACCGGCGGAGTCGTCAGGACCGGCGGAGCCGGCGCTCTCGTCGCCGCCCTCCATGTGCTGCTTCGGCCGGGCCGGCAGCGCGAACATCACCAGGAAGATCACCGCGAGCACACCGGCGACCCACCACAGCGACTGCTCGAAGGCGTCGGCGAACGCCGGACCGATCTGCGGCGGCGTCAGCCTGTCGCTCATCGAGCCGAAGAACACGACCGAGACAAGGGCGAGTCCCAGCGCATTGCCCATCTGCTGCACGGTGTTGAACAGTCCGGACGCGGATCCCGAGTGCTCCTTGGGCACCTCGGACAGCACCATGTCGGCCAGCGGAGCCACGATCAGCCCCATGCCGACACCCATGACCACCAGCGGCAGGGCCATCTGCCAGGACGTGATCCCCATGCCGTAACGGCCGGACTCCCCGATGTAGAGCAGCAGACCGGCGATCATGAGCAGCGCCCCCGCCTGGAGCACCTTGCGGCCGAAGCGCGGCACCAGCTTCTGTACGGAGAGACCGGCGGCGACGGAGACGGCGACGGAGAACGGGATACCGGTCGTACCGGCCCGCAGGGCACTCCAGCCGAGCCCCTCCTGCATATACAGCGTCCAGACCAGGAAGAAGATCCCGAGGCCGATACCGAAGGTCAGCTGCACGGCGATGCCGGCGGCGAAGCTCTTGACCCGGAACAGCGACAGCTCGACCAGCGGCGAACCGTCCCGCAGCGCCTTCGCCCGCTCGAACAGCGCAAGGGCGCCGAAGACTACGACGCTGCCGGCCATCGACAGGTAGCCCCAGAGCGGCCAGCCCAGCTCCTCACCGCGGGTCAGCGGGTAGATGAGCATGAGCATCCCCAGCGTCACCAGCACCACCCCGACCAGATCGAGGCGGAGCGCCTTCGGCGCCTTGGACTCGGTGATGAACCTGCGGCCCAGGATCAGGCCCGCGATACCGACCGGCAGGTTGATCAGGAAGATCGGGCGCCATTCGAGACCGGCGATGTTCCACTCGGTGAGCAGTGCGCCCAGCAGCGGCCCGGACACGGCACCGAGGCCGACGATCGCACCGAAGAGGCCGAAGACCTTGCCGCGCTCGTGCGCCGGGAAGGTCGCGTGCACGATGGACAGCACCTGCGGCACCATCAGCGCGGCCGTGCCGCCCTGGAGGATGCGGGAGGCGACGAGCATCTCCGGGTTCGCGGCGAAACCGCAGAGCGCGGAGGCCACGGTGAAGCCACCGATCCCGATCAGGAAGAGCCGCTTGCGACCGTAGATGTCACCGAGCCGGCCACCGGTGATCAGACCGGCGGCGAAGGCGAGGGCGTACCCGGCGGTGATCCACTGGATCGAACTGAACGAGGCGCCGGTGTCCTCCGTGATGCTCGGGATGGCGATGTTGACGATCGTGACGTCGACCAGGTCCATGAAGGCCGCGGTCATCACGATGGCCAGCGCGAACCACCGTCGGCGGTCCGACGCGTCCGGGGACGCCGTGGGAACAGCCGCCGGCGACGGCTGGGATGCGGAAGAAGTCATATGAAGAAGTTAAACGTCGATTAGGTCAGTTCATGACCCAATGGGCGGGCATCCTGGGTGACATGACCGACACCCCGGCACGACTGCTGAATCTGCTGTCACTTCTCCAGACGCCGCGCGAATGGCCGGGCAGTGAACTCGCCGACCGGCTCGACGTCAGCCCGCGCACCATCCGCCGCGACATCGACCGCCTCCGCGACCTGGGCTATCCGGTCGAGGCGTCACGCGGCTCGGTCGGCGGCTACCGGCTGGTGGCCGGCACGGCGATGCCGCCGCTCCTTCTGGACGACGAGGAGGCGGTGGCCATCGCGGTGGGTCTGCGGGCCGGGGCCGGTCACGCCATCGAGGGCGTCGACGAGGCCTCCGTGCGGGCGCTGGCCAAGCTGGAGCAGGTCCTGCCGTCGCGGCTGCGCCACCGCGTCTCCACCCTGCAGAACGCGACGATGCCGCTGGCCCGCGGGGACGGCTCGACGATCGATCCGCAGACGCTGACCGTGATGGCGTCGGCGGTCACCGGACGGGAGCGGCTGCGGTTCGCGTACCGCGCGGGGGACGGTGCCGAGACCAGGAGGCAGGTGGAGCCGTATCGCCTGGTGAGCACCGGGTGGCGCTGGTACCTCGTCGCATACGACCTGGAACGGGCGGACTGGCGCACCTTCCGGGTCGACCGGGTGAGCGACCCGTTCGCGACGGGAGCCCGTTTCACACCGCGCGAGCTCCCGACCGGTGACGCGGCGGAGTTCCTCAGCAGTTCCATGGCGCGCCGACAGCCTGAGCTGGCGGTCGATGTGAGTTTCGCGGCCCCCGCCGCCTTCGTGGCCTCGCGGCTGCCGGCCTCGATCGGTCCGCTGGAACAGACCGGCGAGAACGGCTGCCGGCTGCGGGCGGTGCTGAAGGACTCGCTGGAGTGGGTGGCGCTGCGCCTGGCGCTGGTGGACTGCGAGTTCACCGCGCACCAGCCGCCGCAGTTGGTGACGTACCTGAAGGACCTGGGCGGCAGGCTGTCCCGCGCGGCGGCGACTCCTGCCCCGCAGGAGGAGCCGCGGGCGAGTCCTGGAGGAGTTCCGGACAGATCCCGATGAAGTTCCCGGAGAAGTTTTCGGAGAAGTTCCCGGAGAAGTCCAAGTGGAGTCCAGGCCGGGTCCCGGAGAAGCCCCGGAGGAGTCGAGGCGGAGTCCAGGAAAAAGGATGAGCCCCGGCGCCAGGGGGGGGTGGGCGCCGGGACTCAGCTCTAGGGGGCCGCCGATACCAACCGGCCCAATTCGGATGATACTGGACGCAAGCTCATGCCGCAGCGTCAAAGCCCGTGTCGTGAGCCATTCGCTTCAGTTCGAGCAGTGCGTGCTTCTCGATCTGACGGATCCGCTCGCGGGTGAGCCCGTGCTGCTTGCCCACCTCGGTGAGGGTCCGCTCGCGGCCGTCCTCGATGCCGTACCGCATGCGGATGATCGACGCGGTGCGGTTGTCGAGCTTGCCGATCAGCTCCTCCAGCTCCTCGCTGCGCAGCAGTGTCATCACGGACTGCTCGGGCGAGACGGCGGAGGTGTCCTCCAGCAGGTCACCGAACTGCGTGTCGCCGTCGTCGTCCACCGACATGTTCAGACTGACCGGGTCACGCGCCCAGTCCAGGACGTCGCTGACCCGTGACGTGGTCGAGTCCAGCTCGGCGGCGATCTCCGAGTGCTCCGGGTCACGCCCGTGCTCACGGTTGAATTCGCGCTGCACACGGCGGATCCGGCCGAGCTCCTCCACCAGGTGGACGGGGAGCCGGATCGTGCGCGACTGGTCGGCTATGGACCGGGTGATGGCCTGCCGGATCCACCACGTCGCATACGTGGAGAACTTGAAGCCCTTGGCGTAGTCGAACTTCTCGACCGCGCGCACCAGGCCGGCGTTGCCCTCCTGGATCAGGTCGAGCAGGGGCAGCCCGGCTCGCGGATAGCGGCGGGCGACGGCAACGACGAGCCGGAGATTGGAACGGATGAATATGTCCTTGGCGCGCTCGCCCTCGGCGACCAGCGCCTCCAGCTCCTCGCGCGAGGCTCCGCCGGCTTCGCTCTCCACCGCACCGTCGAGAACCTGCCGGGCGAAGACGCCCGCTTCCAGGGTCTGCGACAGCTCGACTTCCTTGGCGGCATCGAGCAGCGGCGTGCGCGCGATCTCGTCCAGGTACATGCCGACCAGGTCGCGATCGGCGATCTCCCCGCCCACGGCGCGAACACTGCTTGCCCGGCTGGTCCCGCCGGTGGCGGACGAACGACGGGCGACGGCACGGGTTGCCATGCGTGCTCCCTTGCTGAGTAGGTCGCGACACCCTTCCGGGTGCCCTGCATCCGATGGAAACAACGACTGGAATCCGGACAGAATTCCCATGCCCGGCATTCACTTTCCGGATCATGCAGTACCCTGTCGCGCCACCTGGGGAGGAACCGTCATGCAGTCGCGCACAGAAGTGCAGGTCAGGCCCGCGATCGAAGGGGACCTGGCGCCCCTCACGGACATCTACAACCATTACGTACGTGAGACCGCCCTCACATTCGACACGGCCCCCTTCACTCCCGAGCAGCGCCTGCCCTGGCTGCGCTCCCATCCCGAAGACGGCCCGCACCGGCTTCTGGTTGCTCAGGATGTCCGTCATGCGGACGGAACGAGCGGGGCGGCGAGCGGGGCGGGCGTGCGGATCCTGGGCTACGCCACCAGCAGCGCGTTCCGGCCCAAGGCCGCGTACTCCACGTCCGTCGAGGTGAGCGTCTACTGCGCCCCCGACGCCACGGGCCGGGGCATCGGCACCCTCCTCTACTCGGCGCTCTTCGAGGCCCTCTCCGGTGAGGACGTGCATCGCGCGTACGCCGGCATCACCCGGCCCAACGATTCCTCGGTCCGGCTGCACGAGCGCCTCGGCTTCCGCCACATCGGTACGTACTCGGAGGTCGGCCGGAAGTTCGACCGGTACTGGGACGTGTCCTGGTACGAGAAACACCTGGGACCGCGGACCTGGTCCCGGTGACCGGTCGGCCGCCGGGACCTCGGCCGGTTACCGGGCGGCGGCACCCCGCCCGCCGTGATCCCGCATGGACCTCACGACGCACACCTCCGGACCGCGCGCGCCGGAGCGCGCCCCCCGAACGGCTGGCTCCCGCCCGACCAACTCCCGCCCGACCAGCTCCCGCCCGACCGGCCCCCGAACATCAGGTTCACCGACGCAGCGCGGGACGTCGGAGACGCGACCGCGATGACTGCCGCACTCCGGTCGGCCAGGTTCAATCCGCCGGCGTTCCGACCCGGGCGCGCACCGAGCGCACGGAGGCGCCCGCCTCAGCCGAACTGCAAGGACCGCTTGGCCAGCCCCATCCAGAAGCCTTCGATCGTGCTGCGCCCCTGGTCCAGCTCCTGCTCCGAGGCGCCGAGCGTGACGAAGAGAGGGGCGAAGTGCTCGGTGCGCGGGTGGGCCAGCCGGCCGGCCGGTGACTTGTTCTCGAAGTCGAGCAGCGCGTCGATGTCCTGCGCCTGGAGCGCGCGGTGCCCCCAGTCGTCGAACTCCGCCGACCAGGCGGGAGTGCCACCGCCCTGATGCCGCAGTGCGGCCAGGTTGTGGGTGAAGAAGCCGCTGCCGACGATCAGCACACCCTCGTCGCGCAGCGGCGCGAGCTTGCGTCCGATGTCCATCAGCTTCTGCGGATCCAGGGTGGGCATGGAGATCTGCAGCACCGGGATGTCGGCCGCCGGGAACATCTCGACCAGGGGGACGTACGCGCCGTGGTCGAGGCCCCGGTCGGGGATGTCCTGGACCGGCGTACCGGCACCACGCAGCAGCTTGCGGACGCTCTCGGCGAGGGCCGGGGCGCCCGGGGCGGCGTACTGCACCTGGTAGTAGTGCTCGGGGAAACCCCAGAAGTCGTAGACCAGCGGGATCGTCTCGACGGCGCCGAGCGCCAGCGGGGCCTCCTCCCAGTGGGCGGAGACCATGAGGATCGCGGTGGGCCGAGGCAGCCCGGCGGACCAGGCGGCCAGTTCGCCCGGCCAGACCGGATCGTCGGCCAGCGGCGGTGCGCCGTGGGAGAGATAGAGGGCGGGCATGCGCTCCGCGGTGACTGTCATGACACTCCCCATCCACTGCTGCTCAAGGTAAGTCTTCTACGGGGCCTTCAACAGGAACAGTTCTTTAATCTTCAAGCTCCTACCTTCGGAGACCTTAGCTCTATCTTGTTCAACTTTCAAGAAAAGGTCGTACAGTGGAGTACATGACCACGGCATCCACCGTTGAGCAGCCGCACTGGCTCACCGACGAAGAACAGAGCGTCTGGCGTGCGTACCTCCACGCCACCACGCTGCTGGAGGATCACCTCGACCGCCAGTTGCAGCGCGATGCCGGCATGCCGCACATCTACTACGGGCTGCTCGTCCAGCTCTCCCAGGCCCCCCGCCGCCAGAAGCGGATGACCGAGCTGGCCAAGGACGCCAAGATCACCCGGTCCCGGCTCTCCCATGCCGTCGCCCGGCTGGAGAAGAGCGGCTGGGTGCGCCGCGAGGACTGCCCGTCCGACAAGCGCGGCCAGAACGCGGTCCTCACCGAGGAGGGCTACGAGATGCTCCGCCGTTCGGCCCCGGGCCACGTCAGCGCCGTACGCCAGGCGATGTTCGACCGGCTCACCGCCGAGCAGGTGCGCACGCTCGGCGAGATCATGCAGGTCATGGCGGCCGGGCTCCAGCCGGAGGGCACCGGCGCGGACCTCCCCTGGCTCCGCTGACCGCGCCACGCGCCGTCTCGCCAAAGGCCCGCCCCGCCCGCCACGCGCCCGTCTCGCCAAAGGCCCGCCCCGCCCGCCACGCGCCCGTCTCCCCCAGGCCGCCCCGCCCGCCACACCCCGCCCACGAACGCGCCTGCGCCCCGGTTCCGCCGAACGGAACCGGGGCGCAGTTCGCTTCACGCCGTGTCACGCCGACACCGCGCGCGGGCTCAGTGCGCGACGACCGGCACCCTGAACTCGTCCTCGACGCCCCGGGCGTCACCGGACCCGGCGCCCCCGGACATCGTGATGGCCGACGGGCGGCCGGCGTTGATGAAGGTCCCGGCGATCGCGGCGGCCACCACGAGGATGCCGACGGCCCACCAGATGGCGCCGGTGAAGCCGTGCACCATCGACTGGAGCTTCAGCAGCTCCGGGTCGGTGGCACCGAGCGCGGCGTGCGAGGTGGCGTAGGCCGTGGCGGCGGAGGCGGCGATGGTGTTGAGCAGTGCGGTACCGATCGCACCGCCGACCTGCTGCGAGGTGTTGACCATCGCGGAGGCGACCCCCGCGTCACGCGGCTCGATGCCGTGCGTGGCCAGCGACATGGCGGGCATGAACGCCGTGCCCATGCCCAGGCCCAGCAGAAGCTGGCCCGGCAGGATGACCGCCGCGTAGGAGGAGTCGATCTCCAGCTGGGTGAGCAGCAACATGCCGACCGCGGCGGTCAGGAAGCCCGGAGCCATCAGCAGACGGGCCGGGACCCGCGTCATGAGCCGGGCACCGATCTGCGTCGAACCGGTGATCATGCCGACGATCATCGGCATGAAGGCGAAGCCCGTCTTGATCGGCGAGTAGCCCTTGACGACCTGGAGGTAGTACGTGAGGAACAGGAACAGGCCGAACATGGCGATGATGGCCAGACCCAGCGAGAGGTAGACGCCACCGCGGTTGCGGTCCATCACGACGCGCAGCGGAAGCAGCGGCGACGTGACCTTGGCCTCGACCAGGACGAACGCCAGCAGCAGGACACCGGCGGCGACGAACGTACCGATGGTCAGCGAGTCCGACCAGCCGCTGGACTCGGCGCGGGTGAATCCGTACACCAGCGAGACCAGACCCAGCGCGGACAGGACGACGCCGGGGATGTCGAGCGAAGCTCGGTTACGGCTGCCGGCCGGCTCGCGGATCACGAAGTACGCACCGGCCGCGGCGACGATCGCGAACGGGATGTTGACGAAGAACGTCCAGCGCCAGTTCAGCGTCTGGGTGAGCAGACCACCGAGGATCAGGCCGACGGCGCCACCACCACCGGCGATCGCACCGTAGATGCCGAACGCCTTGGCGCGCTCCTTGGCATCGGTGAACATCACCGCGAGCAGCGAGAGGGCGGCCGGGGCGAGCAGAGCGCCGAACACACCCTGAAGGGCGCGGGAGCCGAACAGCATGCCCTGGTTCTGCGCCGCCCCACCGAGCGCGGAGGCCAGCGCGAAGCCGATCAGACCGACGACGAAGGTCCGCTTCCGGCCCCAGAGGTCGGCGATCCGGCCCCCGAAGAGCAGCAGCCCGCCGAAGGCGAGGGCGTAAGCCGTGATGACCCACTGCTTGTTGGCATCGGTGATGCCCAGGTCGGTCTGGGCGTGCGGAAGCGCGATGTTCACGATGGTGGCGTCGAGGACGACCATCAACTGCGCGAGGGCGATGAACGCCAGCGCCTTCCAGCGACTGGGGTCAGGGAGTCGGATATCAGCTGTTTTTGACATGGGAGTAGCCACCTAGGGGCGCGCGAGGGCGTGAACGATGAACCGTGAATGCGGTGAAGGCCGGGCGAAGGAACGAGGGTCGGACTCCGGTCGGGGAGAAAGGGAAGAAGGAAGAAGGGGAGTCAGGGCGCGACGAACAGGCGGGCGGGTACCCGGTTCGGGAACCCGGCGCCATGGACACGCGGACGGGTATCCGGTTCAGGAACCCGGCGCGAGGGACACGCGGACGGGCATCCGTTCAGAAGCCCGGCGCGAGGGTCAGTTCTGTCGCCGCAGATCCTCCAAGGTCGCTGCGGTTCCGGGCAGTTGGGACCGGGCCGGAGCCTCCAGTCCGTCCAGGAACAGCTGGATGTGACGGTGGGTGAACCGGTCGATGTCAAAACAGGCGGTGCCTGGCAGCGGCCGGGTGAGCTGGGAGAGGACGACCAGTACGTCGCCGACGGCGATGTCGGCACGCAGGCGTCCCGCGGACATGGCGCACTCGACGAGCCCCTCGACGGCCTCTTCGAGGCGCCGGCGCTCGGCGAGCAGTTCGGGATGGTCCCGGTCGAAGCCGCCGGACAGCATGGGGCACAGCGCCCCGATCCGTTCGTCGGCCGCCGCGTGCACGAAGCTGCTGAGCGCGACGAAGGGGTCCGACTCCTCCCTCGCGGCCTCCTCGGCACGCTCGGTGGTGCGCGAGGTGACCGCGAGGACGACCTCATGGGTCAGCGCGGCCCGGTCGGGGAAGTTCCGGTAGAGGGTGGCGTTGCCGACGCCGGCACGGCGGGCGACCTCGTCGAGCGGCACATCGGGTCCGAACTCGACGAACATCTCGCGCGCGGCCGTCACGATCCGCTCCCGGTTGCGCAGCGCGTCGGCCCTCGGGCGGGGCGTACGCGGTTGCGCGGCTCCGGCTGCGGTGCGGGCGACGGTGTCCACGGCGGCGCTCCTTCTCTTCCTGGTCTTCCGGCTCAGGGCTTGTTCTGCGGGACTGCGGGACTGCAATCCGGTTCTGCGGGAATCCGGACGGGGCGGGCTTGCGCCGTTTCCGTGTCCGTAACTCCGGCGACCCGTCCGGTTAACCGGGGACCGCCTCCCCGTTTCACGGGGACACGGGTGTAAACGGGGAACTGATCCCCGGTTATTTCCCGCCCCGAAGTGACCTGAGTCACACTTGCGGGCCGGGAGAAAACCCACCGATCGGCGCACCCAACGCGCGGCTCCGCACCGCCCGGCCAATGCTGATCGACAGAGCGCAGTCAGGGTCGGCTGACTGCCGCGGAGCCGAAGGCGACTCTATGCAGCAGCCCCGCCACCGGATACGCAAGCACCGCCGCCCGGTGGCCCTCGGCGCGGCAACGGCCCTGGTCATCGCAGCACTGGCCACGGCCAGCAGCACCCTTCCGCTGCCCAGCCGGGCCTCCGCAGGACCGCTGACCACCACCCGGGCGGCCGCTCTCGGCCCGTGCCGGATATCGGCGTCCATGGGGGTGCAGATGTCGGAGGGCATGCCCACGCAACCGGGCTACGCCCGTTCCACGGGCCAGGTCCACGCGCTGAACCTGATGATCGACTTCCCCGACGCGGAGGGGAAGGAGCCGGCCATGGACCGGCTCGCGGAGTTCTTCCCGCAGACCACGGACTGGTTCCGCACCAGCTCATACGGGCGGCTCACCTATGTGCCCGAAGCACCGGTGAAGACCTGGCTGCGGATGCCGCTGCCGTTCTCGGAGTACGGGATCGAGCGCGGATCACCGTACGAACCCGGCTACCGCCACCTCGTCCAGGACATCGTCGCCGCCGCCGACCCGAAGGTGGACTTCGCCGCCTACGACCTGATCAACATCCTGGTCACGCCGAACGCCGGGCCCTCCGCCCTGGACACCGTGCTGTCCGTGACCTTCTCGGGCAATGACGACGCCCCGTACGCGGACGGCGTCCCGCTCTCCAACACGTCCTTCGTCTACAGCCGCCAGGACGACGGCTCGGGCTCGTACCCCCAGACCGGCTACCGCGTCCTGCCGCACGAGAACGGCCACGTCTTCGGCCTGCCCGACCTCTACACGATGGAGGGCGGGGGCTCGGTCGGACACTGGGACATCATGTCGGAGGACTGGGGCGCCAACAACGACCTGCTGGGCTGGCACAAGTGGAAGCTCGGCTGGCTGGACAACAACCAGATCAGCTGCGCCTCCCAGCCCGGCACCAGCGATCACCTCCTGGAACCGCTGGCCGGCTACGGCGGCACGAAGCTGGCGTTCGTACCGCTGACCGCCGAATCCGGCTACGCGGTGGAGGTGCGGACCCAGGCCGGAAACGACCAGGAGGTGTGCCGGCCCGGCGTGCTGATCTACAAGGTGAGCTCGGACGTCGATACGGGCCAGGGCCCCGTGTCCGTCACGGACAGCACCAAGGACAGCAGCGGCTGCACCCGGCTGCCCAACGTCCACGCCGAACTCTCCGACGCGCCGTTCCAGCCCGGCCAGACCTTCGACGACCGGACCAACGGGATCCGCATCTCGATACTCGACAAGGACTCCAAGGGCGACTACCGCGTGCGCGTCACGCGCCGCTGACCAGGGCCGAGGCCGACCGCGGCGTACACGCCACGCGCCGCTGACCGCACCGCCGAGCGACAACGGCACGCAGGCATCACTCGCCGTCGGCCACCTGCCGCCCGCCGGCCGCCTCCGCGAGGTCCACCCGTCCGTCCCGGATCACCGCCAGGTCTCCGGTACGGAACCAGCCGCCGGTGAACGACCGTGCCGTGGCCGCCTCGTCCTGCCAGTAGCCACGGGCCAGCGCCTGCCCGCGGAGCCACAGTTCGCCGGTCTCCCCGTCCGGCAGCGCCTCGCCCGACGGACCGGCGATCCGCACCTCGGTATTCGGCGTCGGCCGCCCCGCGCTGCCCGGGTGGAGCCGGGACTCGGCACCGAGGTTCGCCATGACGGGGCCGCCCGTCTCGCTCGGCCCGTAGCCGATCTCCAGCTCGATCCGGTCCCCGTAGCGGGCGGTCAGCTGCGCCACCAGGTCACGTGCCGCCGCGGCTTCACCGGTGCAGAGCGTCTGGAGGCTCTCCAGCCCGTCTCCCGTCCTGGCGGCCTCGGCAAGCAGTTGCCGGGCGGTCTCCGACGTCCCGGAGTACCTCGTGACGCCGTGCTCCCGGATCAGCCGCAGCGCCTCCTCCGGGTCCCACTCGCCCATCAGGACGACGGCGCCGCCCGCCGACATCGCCGCACACACATCCGCGAACGCGGCAACCCGGCGGAACGAGTACGTCAGCAGCGTGACGGGCGCGGGCCCCGTCCCAGGGACGGCTCCCCGGCCGAGCGCGGAGGCCGCAGCGTGGAAGCGCGGGTTGCGTGCGGCACCCGCCCGGGCCAGCTGCGTCGCGACAGCTCCTCTGGGCCTTCCGGTGGTCGAGGAGGTGTAGATGATCGTCGCGTCGTCCTCGGGCCGGATCTCGACGTCGGGCGGAGCGGCGAACGGATCGGGCGCCGGCAGGTCCTCGTACCGCTCGACCCCCTCGCCACACACCCCGCCGCCGGTGCGGGCCTCGCCGCGAAAGACGATCACCCGCGCCCCGGCCTTCCGGGCCCAGTCCGCCGCCGGCGGCAACCGCTCCCCGTCGACCAGCAGCACGCCCGGCCCGCAGTCGTCGAGCGCGTACGTGAACTCGCCCTCCGGCCACCGGACGTCCAGCGGTACGGCGACCAGCCCGGCCAGCTGAGCGGCCCAGAAGGCGATCTGCCACTCCGGACAGTCACCCATCGCGACCACGGCCCGGTCGCCGGGGCGGAGCCCGTACGTCTCGCTCAGCCGGCATGCCAGCGCGGACGCGGCCGCGAAGAACTCCCCGTACGAACAGCCGCGCTCCCCCGCGATCAGGAACGGCCGGTCCCCGTACGCCCACGTGGTCTCCACGAACTCACGGAGCGTCCTGGGCCCGTCCGCGTACACGAGCGAGCCCGCCTGCGGCCCGTCCTCCTCCCGCACCACGGAGAACGGACCGCCGGGACCGCCGAGCGCGGCACGCACCCGCGCCGCCGCTTCGGTCGCGGCGGCCTCCGCCACCGCTGGGGCGGCGGACGGAGGTACGGCTGGGGTCGGATCGAAACGTGGCACGAACAACCTTTCTGAGCACAACACCGGCCGGCACGCACCGCCGAGCCTCACGAAACCACCGCGCACAGGCCTGCAAGGGCCCCGAAGGCTGCCGGTACGTCCCGCACGCACCTCACGTCCCGTACGCCCCGCGCTCCCTCGCGCGCCTGCACGCACGCACACATACGCACGCATCTGCCGAGTAGTTCACGTCCCGGGCTGTCCGCACGGCCATTCACGTCGCACACTTCCGTGACCCACGTCACACGTCGATCGCGGCGGGGCAGCGCGCGTCGCCGCCCGCGCCGGTGCGCGAACCGGTCAGGAATCAAGAAGCACCCGCGGCAGGCCCGCAATTAGCGTGAAACGCATGACCTCCATCGAAGCCCTCACCCTCGAAGTGGCCGACACCACGGCCGCCCGCCGCTTCTACACCGCCCTCGGCCTGGACACCAGGGTGGGTCTGCGTTCCTCGGACGCGCCCACCACCGGATTCCGCGGGTTCTCGCTGTCGCTCACGGTGTCCCAGCCGGCCGACGTCCGCGGCTTCGTCGACGCGGCACTCGACGCCGGGGCCACACCGCTGAAGCCTGCCTCCAAGTCGTTCTGGGGCTACGGCGGCGTCGTCCGGGCGCCGGACGGAACGATCTGGAAGATCGCCACTTCGGCGAAGAAGGACACCTCCCCGGCCACCGGCCGGATCAACCGGATGGTGCTTCTGCTGGGCGCCGAGAGCGTGACCGCGAGCAAGCGCTTCTACGTCGGGCACGGCCTCGCCGTGGCCAAGAGCTTCGGCAGCAAGTACGTCGAGTTCGACACCCCGGACAGCCCCGTCGAGCTGGCCCTGTACGGACGGCGCGCCCTCGCCAAGGACGTCGGCGTCCCGGTCGACGGCACCGGCTCCCACCGGCTCGCACTCGTGGGCACCGCGGGAGCTTTCACCGATCCTGACGGATTCGCCTGGGAGGCGGCATCACTGACGCCCGCACCTTGACCCGGTTCCGGGTTCCGGGTTCCGGGTTCCTGGTTCCGGGTTCCTGGTTCCGGGTTCCGGGTTCCGTGGGAGTCATCCAGCCCCCGTCCCCCGTACACATCTCGGGAACCTCGCAGACCAGATGGCGCGGCGTAGCCGCGGCACGCCCTCAGAACCGGCGCCCGGCAACAACGGGGGCGACCACCTCAACCCCTATCCGCTAGGCTGTCAGCGGTCAGTCGACCTTCAGGGCACCTGCCCGGGAACGCGTCCTTCGGGACCCCGCCCCGGCATCACCCCGACGGAAGCCCGACCAGGGCGCTTGCCTCACCCGCCCGGTATCCCCCACGGGGGTTTCCGACAGGGTTTTCGGCAAGCCCTCGCCTTCGTAGCTCAGGGGATAGAGCACCGCTCTCCTAAAGCGGGTGTCGCAGGTTCGAATCCTGCCGGGGGCACAGAGAAGCACCAGGTCAGAGGCCCTTCCGCCCGTCGGGCGGGAGGGCCTTCATACTCGCAGCACACATATGGCACACATGCGGCTGCGGGCAGAGGTGGGGAACTGTGCGAGATGCCCGCAAAGGACGAGCTGGCCCGGCGAAGGTACGAGAAGCTGGTCGGCCGGCTTGAGTCGATGATGCGGGCTGCACTGAAGCCGCAGTACAAGGGCTACTACGGACAGCTGATCCTGAACAGCGACGATCTCGCAGAGATGGGCGAGCTCAAAGACGTCCGGCGGGCTGCCCGTGAGGCGGGCAACCGTCTGGGCTGGAAGCCCACGACCAGACTCGTCAATGGCCGGCTCTTCGTCCTCGACGAGCGGGAAGCGCCTGCGGAGATCGAGAAGCTCGCCCAAGACGCGTCAGCCAAGGCTATGGACCGAGCCTGGCGGGAGCATCAATGAGCCTGGATCCCCTGCCCGATCCAGCCGTGTTGCTGGCCGGAATCGACTGGGGCAGCCTGGAGCACGCCTACGGAACAGCGGAGGACACCCCCACACAGCTCATCGAGCTGTTGGACGTCGACCAGCGTGTGAGATCCCGGGCCCTGGACCACCTGCACCACGTGGTGCACCACCAGAACACCCTCTACGCCGCAACAGCCCCGGCCGCCCTGTACGTGGCCGCGATCCTCCTCGACCCGCGCACCACCCTGTCCGTCGAGAAGGGGCCCCGAGACTTCCCCGGACCGATGCGCGCCGAACTCCTCGGCTGGCTGGACTCGGTGGCCAACGCCGCCGACGACCAGGCCGAGGCGACGATGCGCCGCTTCGGCTTCCCGCCCGAGGACTACCCTCCTTTCGTCCAGACCCGCGAGATCCGTCCGCTGTTCTTCTCGGCCGCTTCCGCCTGCTTCGACGACCACGACCTGCACGTCCGTGAGGCAGCACTCGCCGCCTGCATCCCGCTACTGGACGATCCTCAGCTGCACCACCACCGGAAAGCCATGGCCCCACTCCTGCGAGAGACGCTGGCCGTCAGCGCCCTCTGGCAGTACCGGGAACGAGCCATCGAAGCGCTCACTGCATGGGGCGAGGACACTGCGGGCTTGGAAGTCCGGCGGGAAGCGTTCGAGCTGTCCGACGCAACGAGCGACACGTCCTCGTCGGCCGAATGGAACCTCGCCGTAGGTGACGCCGAAGATCTCCCGTTCTGACCGCGCTCTCAGGGCCGTGGTTCGCCTCCGTCGGCTGCTGCCCCTCGGCACCGATCCAGCACACACATCACGCCGCACCCTCCTCCAGGGTGGCCACCGCCTCGGCCGCCTCGCGTGCCCTCCGCTCCGCCTTCTCAAGCTTGGCCTTCGCCTTGGCCAGCTGCTTGGCGCGACGCTTGTGCATCTTCTTCGAGACCTCGTCGAGGCGATCGGGGAAGAGGTGACCGTACGTGTCCAGCGTCAGGGTCGCGGACTTGTGGCCCAGCATCGTCTGGACGACGTTGACGTCCGCCCCGCTGGCGATGGCGAGCGAAGCCGCCGTGTGACGCAGCTTGTGCGGGGTGACCTTGAGGTGCCCCAGCCCGGCCTTGGCAACCGCCGGTGCGAAGAACCGCTGACGGAAGTTGCGGGCTCGCAGCGGCCCGCCTTGCGGGGCGGTGAACAGCAGTTGCTCCTCGCCCCGTCCGTCGACGTAGGGCTTCAGCTTCTCGACGAGAAACCGGGGAATCGGCACGGACCGGCGCTCATGGTTCTTGGGGCTGTCGAGGTAGAGCTTGCCGTTGTCCTCGACGTACGCCTCGACGATGTGCGCGCGGCAGGAGTCGAGGTCAACCCGGCCCACCTTTAGAGCCGACGCCTCGCCCCAACGCAGGCCGGTATAGGACAGGAGCTGGATGAACACCCCATAGGCGCCCGAGGCGTTGGCCAGTGCCTCGACCTGCATGTCGTCGAGATAGACGTGGTCCGTCGGCGCCGGCTTCGGCAGAGGCACGCCTACGGACGGATTGACCGCCAGCCGTCGGGACTTGACCGCGTGGCCGAGGACACGGCTGAGGACGACGTACGCCTTGCGGACCGAGCGCGGGCTGAGCTTCCTGCCCCCCGCGGCCTGACCGGACAACATATCCGCCAGCCACCCGGCAATATCCTCGAAGTGAATGCGGTCCAGCGACGTAGTCCCCCACCGAGGGATCACGTGGACATCGAGAACGCCCCGATAGCGATTGCGGGTTGAGCGCTTGAGGTGGATCTGGGAGGTCAGCCAGGACTCCGCCACCTCGGCAAATTTCACTCGTCCTGCGGCCGGGTCGCGGTACGAGCCATCGGCGAGACGCGACTCCATTCTGGTCCGCTCGGCTTCGGCGTCGATCTTGCGGGCGACCGTCTTCATCCTCGGCTTGCCGTCAGGGTCGTACCAGCGCACGCGGTAGCGCCCCGGTGGCGTACGCCCCGCCCGCTTGGCGTCCACCACGGCCCGTACATACACCGCGTGCCCTATGCGGTCTTCAATCCAGACCCGTGCCAACTAGCACCCCCTCCGGTCATCACTGGACACCGACGGGAGCGGCAGGAGTAGGGAAATGGGAGGAACACAGAGCGCCGTGGCGAGGGCGACGAGGTCGTCGATGTCGCATCGCCGGTGGACGCGTTCGGCGCGGCTGAGGGCGGTGTTGCTCATCGGGCGACCCAGTGCGGTGCAGCGGGCGGCGACCTGGTGTTGGGTCAGGACGCGCACGAGACGTAGGTGCTCGATGGCGCGGGCGGCGTGGAGGCCAGCGGGGCCTATTTCGACAGGTCGGTTGGGCATGACAGATAGCTTTAACTTGCATCCGGACACCATGGCAAGAGTTAGTTCTTAAACTCTAGAGTGGTCACCCAGGGCTGAAGTGGCGTTCATCTCATCGAATTCCGACACATCACGAGCCGTTTGCACGGAGAAGCCGTGCTACCTTCCCTAAGTATTTCCAATATGGGCGATTTAAGCAAATATGCACCTGGATATCCAACGCGCTACTTGCATCAGTCCTGACTGCGACGCGCCACCTCTGAACTGTGGATGTACCGGATTCCGGCACCTCTGCGGGTCGCTGTGCCTCAGATAAAAATTCGGGGTATGCGGGAGCGATTTCGACAACCGGGGATCCACCCTTACCGTTTCCCCCGGCCACACCGAAGGAAGTAGTACAGAGTTTCAGAACTAACTCTGGACTTTTCTCTGGGGGGTGTGGCTGTGTTGTCCAGGCCGTTGTTCAAGAACGAAAAGGAGCCCTGTGCCGAAGACCTCTCCCCGCGACACCAACGCCCCTGCCACCGCTGCGGCTGCCCCGCGCGGCCCGCTGGCCACCCCCGCGGAGGTCGCCGCGTACCTCGGGGTACCGGTGAAGACCCTCTACCAGTGGAAGTACCGGGGCATCGGCCCCAGCGTCCACAAGGTCGGCCGCCACCTGCGCTACCGCTGGCCCGAGGTTGACGCCTGGCTGAATGCTCAAGCCACGTACGGCCTCGCCGTCTGAGTCCCGTCTCGGGACAGCGAAGCGGCTCCCGGCGAGCCACCGCCGGGAGCCGTGAGAGACCCTGCCTCCTCGCCCTTGCCTGACGATCGAACCGGTGCGGCCGGGCCCAGCCCGTCCGGCCCACCAGAGAGGAACGCCTGTGGACGAACCTACGTCCTCCACCGCCCCCATCTCGTCATCGATGCCCGACATGCCGCGCGTCGTCGACATCCCCGGCCAGCCGGCCACCCCCGCCACGCCTCTCATGGAGGAGGACCGCGACAACGCGTCCTCAGCAGAGCCGCTGCCCGAAGGCGCCCAGATCCTGGCCGACCTGCAGGCGCAGATCAAGCGGTACGTCGTCATGCCGAGCGAGGAGGCCCTCACGGCCGTGACGTTGTGGATCTCGGCGACACATCTGCAGCGTGCCTGGCAGCACGCGCCTCGTCTGGCGGTGGTCGGTCCCGCCAAGCGGTGCGGCAAGTCTCGGCTGCTGGACATGGTGACCGAGACCGTGCATAACCGGCTGATCACGATGAACGCCAGCCCGGCGGCGATCTTTCGCTCGATCACCGACGAGGACCCGCCGACGCTCCTGCTGGACGAGGCCGACACCCTCTTCGGCACCGCCAAGGCAGCAGAGAGGAACGAGGAACTACGCGGCCTGCTCAACGCCGGGCACCAGCGCAACCGGCCCACCCTGCGAGTGTCCGGCCCCGAGCACAAGCCACAGGCGTTCCCCACCTTCGCCATGGCCGCGCTCGCCGGGATCGGCGACCTGCCGGACACGATCATGGATCGGTCCGTGGTCATCCGGATGCGCCGCCGGGCAGCGGGCGAGAAGGTGGCTTCCTTCCGTGTCGGCCGCGACACCCCCGCCCTGAACGCGATCCGTGACCGGCTCACGGCCTGGCTAACGCCGCTGTACGCGCAGGCGATGGACATGGAGCCGTCCATGCCGGTCGAGGACCGTGCGGCCGACACCTGGGAACCGCTAGTGATCGTGGCAGATCTCGCCGGAGGCGACTGGCCCGCGCTCACCCGCGCCGCCTGCCGCTCGATGGCCGCCTACGAGGCCGGGCAGGACGAGGACAGCGCCCTGAAGTCCCGCATCCTCATCGACATCCGCCGAGCCTTCGCCTTCCACGGCGACCCGCCCGCCCTGCGGACACGCACCCTGCTCGCCTACCTCAACGATGACGCCGAAGCCCCATGGGCCGAGTACGGCGCCACCGGCCTGACCGCGCGGGGCTTGCAAGAGCTGCTGAAGGACTACGGCATCGGCTCCAGCACGCGCCGGTTCCCCGACAGCGCCCAGGCCAAGGGCTTCGCGCGCAACCAATTCCTCGATGCCTGGGCCCGCTACTGCCCACGTCCCGAGGACGCAGCAGAGCCCGGCCCCGGCACCGCAGCCTGACCCGACTTGTCTCGTACCACTCGTATCCACGCAGGTCAGCGCGGGTACGAGTGGTCAACCCGCAACGAGTCGTCTCGTCATCGCCCTTCCTCTCGTACCTGCCCTGACCAGGCATGTAACGAGTGGTACGAGACACCGCACCGCCCGGCGGCCACGCACCCTGCCGCGTGGCCGCCGCCCAACGCCACCCGGAGTGACCCCGTTTGCCCTCGCCCACTGTCACCGAGCCCTCCCGAATATCGGGCACCGGCGCGATCCGCCTCGGCATCGCCCTGCTCGCCGCGTTCGCCTTCGCCCTCTCCTACGACGCCCTGCGGCAGATGGCCGTCGCCATCCACATCCGCGGACTACTCACCTACGCCTTTCCCCTCGTGATCGATGGGTTCATCGCCATCGGTGTCGGCGCCCTGCTCATGCTCCACACCGCCCCAACACGTTCCCGCGTATACGTGTGGGCGCTTGTCGGTGCTGCCACCGTGACGAGCATCTGGGCCAACGCCCTTCATGCAGTCCGCCTCAACCAGCAGTCCCGCCCCGGCGGGGGCCTCCGCCTCGACGACCTCACCGTCGGCGCCCTGTCCGCCATCGCCCCGCTGGCCCTGGCCGGCGCCGTCCACCTCTACATCGTCATCCGACGCCACCCCGCTGCCCTCCCCATGCAACCAGGCGCCACCGGGAGCCACAACCGGGTCGAACTCAGCCACAACGACACTGCCAGCGCCAAGCCCGCCATCCCGGTCGGCAACAGTCCCGGTGCACCGGAGCCAATCGCTGCCGATGTGGCTCACGCCTCCAGCGCCGTGGCTCGGGATTCCGCCGACGTGGCTGCGTGCACCCCCAGCGTGGCCGAGGAACCTTACCCATCCGTCGAATCGCAGGACCAGCAGGCCAGCACGATCTCTCCGGAACGGCTCGCCATCGCGCGTACCGCGCCGCGGGGACGCAAGGGCCGTGCTTCGCGCCGCCACATCGAAGACACGTTCCGCAGCAAGGACCTCACCATCGGCAGGAAGGAGGCTGACAGGCTGAAGGACATCCTCCAGGCCGAACTCGACGAAGTCGCCTCGCAGCAGGTGACGGAACTCGGCACGGCCCCAGTCGGCGCCGCGTGGTCGGACAACGCGGAAACACGAGTCCGGGCACAGCAGGGCATCTGACACCAGCAACCCGCGGAGAACCGATCTATGCACGACCCGAACCACGAACTCCCCACCCCGCAGCAGGGGATGACCACGGGCCTGGACAGCGCAGCAAGCTGGAGCGAACGAGCCTCTAACGAGGCTTCGTCCGCGCTTGCCCCCGCCCCAGGGGTGGCGGAGGAGAAGGCCGGGCGCCAGGGGGCGCCCGAGCCGGAGGAGGCTGCAGCCGAGACCAGCTGCCCGCAGGCGCCCGACTCCGTCGCCCACCCGTCAGTCGAGCTGCCCTCCTGGCGGGACCTCGACGCCCCCGCCCTGCCCTCGTTGATGAACCGCAAGCGCACGGTGGAGAAGCGCGACCAGGAGAAGACCATCCGCTTCACGCGGACAGCGGTCGGTGTGATCAGCGCCGCCGCTCACCAGCGCGGTCAGAAGTTCGCCGGATTCGTCGGCGACGCCGCCCTCTCCGTCGCCCAGGGCAAGGCCAGGCTGGCCGGCAGCCCGGAGGACGATCCCCTCCGCCCGCTGATCGAGGCCGTCGAGGCACACACCGTCGCACTCGACCGCATCGGCAGGAACCTCAACCAAATCACCGCAGCCATCCACCGAGGAACAGTGCCCGAGCACGCCGAGGCGGTTCTGGACCGCGTCGAGCAAGCCGCCGAGAACAGCTACCGGCTGATCGACCAGCTCTTGGCGGGAGGCACCGCGCATGGTTCCTGACGTCTCCACCGGCTCCGACACCCGCGGACTGATCGCCTACCTCTTCGGCCCCGGCCGCCGCGACGAACACACCGACCCTCACATCGTCGCCGCCTGGGACTTGGCCGGCGCCCCGGACCCCGGCCGCGACCCCGAGGCCACCTACACCCAGCTCGCCAAGCGCCTCGACGCCCACGTCGACCTGCGCACCCGCGAGCTGGGCGGCAAGAAGCCATCCCAGCACGTCTGGCACTGCCCGGTCCGTACCGCGCCCGGCGACCGCTACCTCACCGACGGCGAGTGGGCCGAGGTCGCCCGCCGCATCGTTCACGCCGTCGGCATCGCTCCCGAGGGCGACGAGAAGGCATGCCGGTGGATCGCGGTGCGCCACGCCGACGACCACATCCACATCATGGCCACCACCGTCCGCGCCGACGGGCGCCGCCCACGCACCCACCGCGACGGACAGCGCGCCCAAGCCGAGTGTCGCAAGATCGAAGCCGAGTTCGGCCTGCGTCGCCTGAAGTCCGGCGACCTCACCTCGCCCCGCACCCCCACCGGCGCCGAACGAGCCAAGGCCGAGCGCCAGGGCCAGACGGTCACCGCACGGCACTGGCTGCGTGAGCAGGCGTACGCGGTCTCCGCTGCCGTACACAACGAAGCCGACTACTTCACCGTGCTCCAGTCCCTCGGCATCAAGGTCAAGACCCGCCTCGGCCCCGAGTCCGGCGACGTGATCGGCTACAGCCTCGCCGCCCCCGGCGACACCAACACGGCTGGCGAACCCGTCTGGTACGGCGGCTCGAAACTCGCCCCCGACCTCTCCATCAACCGCCTACGCGAACGCGTCCCCGACCAGGAAGTGGCGGACCGCCCCCGGCATGTGGCGGACTCCACCGCCCCATGGCGGCACACCACCACCGCCATCCACGCGGCGCACACCGTCCTCGACTCCGGCGACGATGCCACCGCCCAGGGCCACCTGGCCGCCTTCGGCGACGCCCTGTACAACATCGCCAGCGCCACACCCGGCCCACACCGGACAGAACTACGAGCGGCGGCGATAGCGTTCAACCGCGCCCGCCGCTCCGCCATCCGTGCCGACCACCAGGCCGCCACCGCCCTGCGCGAGGCCGCCAAGGAACTCGCCTATGCCTCCAACGAAGCGGGCGGACTCGCCATCTCCCTGCTCTTCGCCGCCGTGCACCTGACCCGCGCCGCCGCCAAGTGGCATGAACAGCGCGGCCACGAACAACAGGCCGCAGCAGCCGAGGAAGCGTTCCGCTACCTCCAGTCGGCATACCAGCAGGCCGCCACACCCGCCCTCGGGGACTTGGCCCGCCGCGCACCACGAGCCACAACCGCCCGCCGCTACGAGCGAGACGTGCGCGCGGCCCTCCCCAACCACGCCGACCGGATCCTCACCGACCCCAACTGGGCCGCCCTCACGACCACCCTCGCCCACGCCGAAACCGCCGGCCGCGCCCCCCGACTTCTCCTGATCGAAGTGGCCGCCCAGCGTGAGCTCGACAGCGCCGAGCACCCCGCCGAAGTCCTCACCTGGCGCATCACCGCTCAACCGAACCGACAGACGCAGGCGGCCCGCAGCCGAAGCACGATCAGCGGCACGCCGCCCGTTTCCGCCACACCAAATCCTCCAGCCGCGCTGGTGGCCACAAAGCCAGAAGGGAACGGTCGGCGCCGTTAACGACCCGAGCGGTGGGTACGGACGTGGCAAGGCCGCCCTCCTCTCAGCGCCGGCCGAGGTGTTCTAGCTGGATTGCGGACTCGGAGGCCCGGACAAGGTAGCTGTCCGGGCCCCGAGTACTTCGATCAAGACCTGGCGGTCACGGTCTGGGCTCCGAGCCGCGTCAGTTCGTGGCTGACGGCCAGGGCCGCCTTCCTGGCGTCGCTGCCGGTGCGGCGAACATCGGCCGAAGAACCACCGTCCACCGTGAAGGATCTGGCGCGGACCGTGTAGGTGGCGGCGTCCTGTCCCCCGTTCGTTCGGCAGTACCCCGCCAGCGGGGCATTGCAGAAGCCGCCCAGCCGGCGGAGTACCAGGCGCTCGGCTTCCGCTTCCGTGGCGGTAACGGGGTCGTGGAGGAAGTTGATGGCCTCGCTCGTGACCTTGTCGTCCTCGCGTGTCTGGAAGGCGATGATCGCGGCGCCGAGCGGAGGACAGATCACCTCCGGGCTGATCCGTTCGGTGATCAGGTGGGGCAGGCCGAGGCGTTCCATGGAGCATGTGGCGACGACCAGCGCGTCGATCCGGCTGTCGGGCTCGTGCAGCGCTCGGAGGCGTTCGTCCACCGGCCCTCGTAGCGGCACGACGTTGATGTCTGGGCGATGGATGCGCAGAGCGGCGGTCCGGCGCAGTGACGCGGTGGCTACCTTCGCCCCGGCGGGGAGGGTAGCCAGCGTGACATCGGGATCGCGAGCGACCAGGCAGTCCCGGATGTCGTCGCGCCGCAGGTAAGCGGACATTGTCAGGCCGGGAGTGTCGATGGTCGGCGCGTCCTTGAGGCAGTGGACAGCGACGTCGATCTCGCCCGCCAGCAGGGCGGATTCGATCTCTTCGGAGAAGACCCCGTCCGCCTCCAGTGCGGCCCGATTCACCGACCGATCCCCACCCGCCTCGGTGAAGGGGCGCAGGATGGTGGGGCCAGCGGCGGAGAGAGCGGATAAGACCGGGGCCGTCTGCATGAGAGACATCTTCGAGGCGCGAGCGCCCACGCGAAGGGTCACAACTTTCTCCTTTAGTGACAAAGTGTCGGAATCTGCATGGTTCTGGTGCAAGTACGATTGCGAGTCAACGGGACTGTTATCGCGAGGAGTTGACCTGAATGGGCGACGTGGTGCGCATCGGCTCCAGGGCTAGCAAGCTGGCGAGGACGCAGGTCAGCGAATGGCTGGCACCTCTGGTCGGGCAGTTCCCGGAAGTCACCTTCAAGCGCGAGGTCATCCTCGAAGGCGGCGACCAGGACCGCGTCACGCCCACGCTCGCGGAGGTCGCGAAGACAGCCGGCGGGTCCGCCTTCTCCACCAACCAAGAGGCAGCCTTGGTCACGGGGAAAATCGACGTGATCGTGCACTCCTTGAAAGACCTCCCTACGGCCGTTACCGACGGAACGACCCTGCTGACCACGCCTGGCCCGCGTGAAGACGTACGCGACGTGCTCTGCGGGGCGACCTTGGCCGGTCTCCCCGAAGGGGCGACCGTGGGCACAGGGGCGCCCCGCCGCGTGGCCCAGCTCCTCGCATTCCGCCCGGACCTCAACGTCGTACCGATCCGGGGAAACGTGCCAGGGCGGCTTGCCCGCACCACCAAGGGCGCGCTCGACGCGGTGGTTCTCGCCGCTGCCGGACTGAATCGACTCGGGCTGACGCCCGAGATCCACGAGGTTCTGGACCCGCGTCTCTTCCTCCCGTCACCCGGGCAAGGCGCACTCGGAATCCAGGTCCGTACAGACTCGCTGGCCGCACGACTGCTCGCTGCGACCGGGGACAGCAACGTTGATGCCTGCGTACGGGCGGAGCGCGCCTTGCTTGCCGACCTGCATGGCGGATGCTCCGTCCCCGTCGGCGCATGGGGGCGGGTGGAGCAGGATGGACTGCTGCACTTGTCGGCCGCCGTAACGTCCACCGATGGGACTCAGCAGGTAACCGCGGAAGCCACTGGGCCGGCGGACGAGCCGGAGAAGCTTGGCTTCACCGTTGCGGCAGACCTGCTGAACCAGGGCGCCGCCGACATCCTCTCGGCGATCAGGAGCCTTTGAGCCTGCGAGCGATTTCCATCGCACCGTACGTAATGATCCGATCGGCGCCGGCCCGTTTGAGGACGGTGTACGCCTCGACCAGGCCGCTCACGTCGAGTTCCCCGCCCGGCTGGCGGTCCGTGAGGCGCAGGTACTCTCCCGACACGGAGAACGGAACCACGGGCACAGGAACCTTGTCCTTGAGGCGGACGAGGGTGTCGACGGTGTGCAGCGCAGGTTCCGTAAGGATCATGTCCGCGCCCTCACGAACCATCTCAAGGGCAAAGTGCACAGCCGCCTCCGGCTGCCGCGGACTGATCTGGAAGGCCCGCACCCCGGACTGAGGGGTGGCCCCCATCGTTGCCCGGTAGCCCTGGTAGAGCCCGGACTCGAAGATGAGGTGCGGCATGATCGCCACGTCACGGTGCCCGGAACCGTCCAAGGCTTCACGGACGGCCTGAACTGAGCCCGGGATCATCGCCGCGGGTCCAATGATGTCGGCGCCGGCCTCGGCTTGCATCACTGCCTGGGCCGCCAGGACCTCGGTAGTCCTCACGAGGTCCATGCCGCCGTCACGCTCGTTGGCGAGCCAGCACTCACCCGAGTCGGTGTGGGAGCACACGCAGGTCTCGGTCATGACCGCGAGCCCAGGCGCGGCCTTCTTTACAGCCGCGATCGTACGGGCCATGAGCCCCGTGGGAGAGGTGGCCTGCGAGGCGTGGCCGTCCCGGAGACGCGAGCCCGCGAACACCTTGACGGACCGCATGCCCAGGTCCTGGATCATCTGCGCGTCTTCGACGGCCTCTCCCACCGTGCGCGTGGGCATTGAGGTGACTGGCCTGTCGTCGCCTTCGCGCATCAGGAAGACCATCGTGAGATCCTGGGGGGTCAGTGCCGGCCCGCCGAGGTAGTTCCGGACCGATAAGCGTGGGGTGCGCAATGCTCCTCCTGTGGTCTGCGGGGTGTGCGGTGATGTGGGAGGGCCAGTGGTGAGGGCCCCCACCAGGTCGTGCGGTTCGAATGACATCGGCGCTTTTCTGGCTTGGGCGAGCCCGCCCGGCCACGACCGTCAAGCAGCAGCCGGGCGGGAGATCGAGGGTCAGGCCGCGTCGGCGCGGGCCTCGTGATACGCCTCGTTCATGAGGCTGTTGAAGGCCGCATCGAGCTTGTCGCGCGCCGTGATGCGGCGATGGTCACGAGCCTGCTCCCAAAATTGGCGGCCCACAGGGCTCCTCATGAACTCGGTGGCCACCTGACGCATGCTGTTGGGCGGCATGAAGCGCAGACGGAGCATCGTGCTCCAGAGGCTGACCCACCTGTTGGTGTGAATGAGCCTCGCGCGAGTCGGGTCGTCCAGGTCCTCCAGGTCGGGGTAGTTCGCGATCTGGTTGAACTCCGGGTTCGCGGCCGTGTCCCGGATCAGCTCGCCATGCATCTGCGCCAGCCCGAGATGCCGCACGTCGCGGTGGTGCCTGGCTGTGAGCACCAGGTGCGCAGCACCGACAGCCGTACCCAAGGCCAGGGCGAGGGGAATGGTGGACTTCATTCGTTCTTCCTTCGTGATTGGAGAGGGTGTCGGGGCCTCGGCCCGATCCGTCTGCCGCGTGGAGGAGGGGCGGACAGAGCGGGCCGAGGGCCGACTACCGCCTCCGGGGAGAGCTGTGCTCTCACCGGGACGGAGCCTTAACGGGCAGGACGCATCACGTCGAAAGTGCTGGGGAGCTTCCAGACGCCCGGCAGTCCGTTGATCACGGCAGCCCTTCCGCCGCGCCCGGTGCGGCGAAGATCCCGGATCGTTCGCCACGACCCCTCGCAGCGGACGAGGTCGCCGGCACGAACCTGCGCAGTGGTCACGGTGACAGTCGTAAGCACATGAGTGCCCTTCATCGGCTTGCCCAGATTCCGCCGACGAGCAGAACCGTGAGGCCCGCCAGAACGCTGAGGTAGATCCACTCGGGCGCCTGTCGGCTCACCGGGGCACCTCAGCGATAAGGGAATTGATCCGCGTGAACAGCTCAATGTCTGCGTGAGCCAGCGGCACCCACGTCTGGGGGGCGCCCGGAGCGAAGCGGCAGAGGCCGGCATGCGTGCGAAAGAGATACCGGGCCGCGACCCGCATGCGCTCACCGTCTTGAGCATCCGCGCGAGCCGCGTGAAGTTGAACAGGGTCTTCGCAACCCGGATGAGTCCACAACTCATGAACTCCAAGGGCCCGTGCCAGCATCGAGGCAGCTTCAGCGAGGGTGTCCCACCCATCCTCGAACCGGGCCTCGGGGATCCTTACGGTGCCACGCCCGGCCCCCAGCATCAGCACTTCCTGGCGCTCGTTGAGCACGATCGGGCTTGCCGTCACGATCGGACAGGTGCCCCGGTGGTGGCAGGTCCCCGCCTTCGCGTGCTGGGAGAGCGTCTGCCACAACGGGGCGAGCGTCAGGGTTTCCCCGGGGCGGCGGTGCATGTAGTCGCTGACCGCGCGAGCCACGGCGGCCGTCCCGATCACTGGTGCCCTCCCGCCGAACGGTTCAGCCACTGCTGAGCACGCCGCATCTCCAGGACGGTAGGAACCCGGTAGGTGCCCCTGGGCCCCCCACTGCCTGGAGCTACCGCCGACGCTTCCCTCGGCTCTGGCCCCTCGCCGAGCCTCCGGTCGGTGTACTGGGCAACGTGCCGCCGCAGAACGCGGCCCAGCGCCCGCATGCGCGTCCACGTACGCCAGGCAACGTCATCCCCGGCGGGTACTTCATCAAGGAGCGGGAGGATCTCCTGGCGCTGCGCCTCGGCCTCCTCCTGGTCCTCGGGAAGACCGGCCTCGAAGAAGCAGCGGATCTGCGCCACCAGAAGTGCGACCTGGACTTGCATCGCCGGGAGTGTGGTGGTCCCGAGCTGGAGACGTAGCGTCTCGTCAGCGAGGGTAATGGCGGCTGCGGGATCCAGAGGTGGCGTCTGTTGGGCCTCGTTCGGGGGGTGCGACATAGCTGCTCCTGGCTTCTCCGTGTCCCGGCGATCCGTCGCCTTCCTTCGGCCCTCCCAAGATGCCGCCAGTAGCCCTACGATCACTAGGAGTTGAGTACCGGGCGGCGATCGGGATATCCGGCATATGACAAAGACGAGGGATGTAGACCCAAGCCAGGGGCTGGAGCAGTACATCGGCAGGATGGTTCAGGACGCCCGCTTGAGGCGACAGCAGGAGGCCAAGGAGAAGGGTGATTTCAAGGACGCACCCTGGAGCCAGGCATTCGTCGCCAAGCGCACGTACACGTCGCAGAGCCGGATCTCCGAGGTCGAGACGGGTGAGGTCCCGCCCGACACCGATCTCGCGCAGAAGCTCGAAGGGACCCTGGGCCTCGATCCCGATTCCCTCGTCAACCTGGTTCGCATCCTGAACCAGGAGAACGTCAACGACTACGCCAGGCCCTACATCCGTCGCCTCCCCGAGGCAACGATGCTCTACGACTTCGGCCTGATAGTCCCCGGCCTTCTCCAGACACCCGGGTACGCCCGAGCCCTGGTACTGGCCGGACAAGCCGGCGATCCCCGGCGCATCCAGCACATCGTGGACCAGCGCATGGAACGCGCTCGCCGCGTGCTGAGCGGAGAGCATCAGCCGTGGCTGACGGCGATCATCTACGAGGCCGTACTGCACTGCGACATGGGGGAACCCGAGGTCGCCCGCGAGCAGCTCGAGCACCTGCTGAAGGCACAGGAGCAGCCGAACATCAGCGTCCGGGTTCTGCCGTACGCGGCCGCCATCGTCAGCGGTTCGTTCACCCTCCTCACCCTCAACAGCGGCCGGCGGGCCACGTACACAGAAGGCTTCGGAACGGGTAGCTACTCTGAGGAAACAGCGACGGTCATGCAGTACCAGCGGGTCTATGATCGCCTTGCCGAGGAGGCGTTGAGCGCCCGTGACTCCACCGGCCGAATCCACGAAGTACTGAAGAGGTTCAAGTGAGCGAGCAGCCGACCTACCGCAAGTCCTCGTACAGCGGCTCCAGCAACGACGCGTGCGTGGAGGTCGCGGACAACCTGCCTCAGGTCATGGTCCGCGACTCCAAGCACAAGGACGAGGTCGGTCCGGAGCTGAACACCTCCCGGCCGGCCTGGACGGCCTTCATCAGCTCGATGAAGTAACGCTCAGCGCCCCGACAGCCCCCCTCGCACGAGGGGGGCCTTCTGCTTTGAGGGGCTTACCAGCCCGGCCCGACTACCTCAGCACCTGGTCCAGCCCGAGTACGGCCGCGCCAGTTGCGCCGAGTGCCGCCAGAGGGCCGGCGAGTCCGAGGACGATCGCGCCTACGAGGCAGGCGGCGGTCAGGATGAGTGCCCAGCGGTGAGATAGCCGCTCGGGGCGCTCATCCCGGGTTGTACGGTTGGCCATGTAGGGCTCCTTGTTGGGAAAGTTCTGCACGTCGAGCGGCCTCGGGTGGACGCCGGGGCCGCTCGCTCACGGGCACGAACGGCTTTGCCACTACGCCCTCTTGAGCGAGTCGCAATCTCAATCTTGGAGCCGGTGAACCGGGACTCCCAGGGACCGGGGAGACGCTTTGATCCGCATGTCCTCTCGATCGCGAACCACCTGCCCTTATTTGCGGATCAAAACGTCAGGATCAAAGCGTTGTCTCTGAAAGAGAGGCATCCACCGTGCGGATCAAAACGTTTGAACTAGGAGGGGGAGCGTGGCTGACGCCCGCGAAGCGAATAGGCGCAGGCTCAGGCGGTTGACTGAGATGGACCGCCACGGAGCAGTCGAGGCGGCCAGCGCCGGCCTGAAGTTTCAGCACACCATGCACCACGGGCCCGGCTCGATCGCGCTACGAACCAGACCCTTCGTCGAATCCTCTACCGAAGGAGAATCAACACTGTCCCGGCTGGTCCTGCCTCGGGGCGTCGCACTGCGCTTCTACTTGCTATTGATCAGAAACTCATTGGGTTCACTCGTCGAGGACGTATCGGACGTGCGGGGCTTTGAAGTAGCCGGTGACGATGTGGGGCTGGCGCTGTC